>CAZIDA010000138.1:0-7832 GCA_964537865.1 uncultured Acidobacteriota bacterium | reverse complement strand
ATCGAAACTTATGCCTTCTTTCGCAAAGCATTTTCCTTTCGGAATCGGTTATCCCAAGCCGAAGCATTATCGCTCCATGGCCAAAGCTTTTTGGGAGAACCGGGATCATCTCGGTTATGCGTGGCGCGTGTTGCGGCACGGAGTTTGCGACGGCTGCTCGCTGGGGCCGCGCGGCCTTCGCGACGACGTGATCGACGGTGTGCATCTTTGCACGACGCGATTGAATTTGCTGCGATTGAACACCATGGACGCGATACCGGCTGAACGGCTCAACGACATCAGCGCGCTTCGCAAACTGTCGAACGAAGAGCTGCATCGACTGGGGCGACTTCCTTATCCGATGATGCGTCGCGCGGGCGATGGCGGGTTCACGCGCCTTTCCTGGGAACAGGCGCTTGAAGTGATTCGCGCCGAGTTGAAACCACTTTCACCGGAGCGCATGGGATTTTTCGCCACCTCCCGCGGACTGACCAACGAGACGTATTACACCTTCCAAAAACTGGCGCGGTTTCTGGGAACCAACAACGTCGATCTGTGCTCGCGGTTATGTCATGCCGCTACGGTGTACGGTTTGAAAGATACCTTAGGCGTCGCGGCGCCGAGCTGCTCGCTGTCGGATTTCATCGGAACGGATTTGCTGGTGCTGTTTGGAACGGACTTGGCGAATAACCAACCGGTAACCACCAAATACATGCATTACGCCAAGAAGCGCGGCACGCGTATTATTGTGGTCAATCCCATGCGCGAGCCGGCGTTGGAGCGCTACTGGGTTCCTTCGGTGGTGTCCAGCGCAGTTTTTGGAACGAAGCTGATGGACGATTTTTTCCAAGTCCATATCGGCGGCGACTTGGCATTCATCAACGGCGTTCTCAAGTGGCTGATCGCAAACGAGTGGATCGATCGGCAATTCATCGAAGAGCACACATCCAACTTTGGCGCGTTGAAGGAAGAACTGGAGCGGCAATCGTGGGAAGACTTGGAGCGGCAATCCGGCCTCTCGCGCGAAGAGATGAGACGATTTGCGGAACTGTATTCTCACGCCCGTTCCGCGGTGCTGTGCTACAGCATGGGACTGACGCAGCACGCGCACGGCGTCGACAACGTTCGCTCCATCGCGAATCTGGCGTTGGCGCGCGGCATGGTTGGTCGAGAAAAATGCGGCGTCATGCCCATTCGCGGACACTCCGGCGTCCAAGGTGGCGGCGAATGCGGGGTGGATGCCGACAAGTTCCCCGGTGGTTTCGAAGTCAATGCGGAGAACGCCCGCCGCTTTGCGGAGCTATGGAAACATCCGCTGCCGGACCAAAAAGGTTTGAAGACCGCGCAGATGATTGAAGCCGCGCATCGCGGAGAAATCGAAATGTTGTACACCGTGGGCGGCAACCTGCTGGAGACGATGCCGGATCGATCCTTTGTGGAAGACGCCCTTCGCAGAGTCCGCGTCCGCATCCATCAAGACATCGTGCTGAACAGCTACGCATTGGTCGAAGGTGGAGATCTCCTGATTCTTTTGCCCGGTGAAACACGATACGAAAGCGGAGGAACTTCCACTTCCACGGAGCGGCGAATCCGATATTCTCCGCCCATCCCCGGACATTCCATTCCCGAAGCCAAGCCGGAGTGGAAAATTCCGGCGCTGATCGGCCAGGCGGCGCTGCCGGAGGCGTCAAAGGAATTCGACTACGTCGATGATTTCGCAATCCGCCGGGAAATGGCCGTGGCCATGCCGATGTACAAAGGAATCGAAACGCTGAAGCGAGAAGGGGATTGGATTCAATGGGGCGGTCCGATTCTTTATGAAGGCGGAATCTTCGAGAAGATGCCGGATCGGCGCGCCCGCTTTGCGGCGATTCCATTGCCCCAACAGAAAATCCCTGCCGGACAATTTCTTTTGACGACGCGTCGCGGAAAGCAATTCAATTCCATGACGCATGGCTTTGACGATCCGCTGATGGGCGTTCGTCGACGTGACACGATCTTTATTTCGAAAGAAGATGCTCGGAAGTTGAGTCTTCAGGAGGGCGATCGTATCGAGTTGCGTTCGTCCTGCGGCGCGTTGCAAGGCGTCGCTCATCTGGCAGGTGTGAAGCCTCGAAATTTGCAGGCCTATTGGCCTGAGGCGAACGTGCTCATTGAGCGACGTTACGATCCCATCTCCGGCGAACCGGATTACAATTGCTGGGTCTCCGTTCATCGCGTGTGAGACTTCATCTGTGCCGGTAACAATCGAATTTGGCTATGGCCTGCGCTACCACACGCAGCGCCAACGGCGCTGCGACTCAAAGCCCAACGTTGCTCTGATCCGCCGCGGCGGAGAGCTACGTTGGGTGGCCGTTGGCGGCAAATTTCGAATTTGATTTCACAACCCCCGCGGGGTTGTGGCAGGGATGATGTGATCATCCGTTACCCAGGGTAGTTCGCCTAAAGAGCAGGCGGACAACCCTGGGCTACGGGACGTTTCCCCTTCGGGGAAGGGCAGCGGTGGAGCGTCTCCGCCGTGGCGGATTCAAGAGCGCGGCTCTGGTTCGCGGAACGAAAAATCATGAAGGTTGGCTGGATTCCAACAGCCGCTCGGAAGAGCCGCAGCCTTCGTCCTGAAGAGCGGACTCGGCTGCGCTGCCTGATTGCACCCGCGCGTCTATACAATCGATGGACGCTGCGATAAGATACACGTCTTGTTTCGGGACGAAATAGGAAGACGGGATTCGATGTCGAGTTTTCATATCATCAATTTTGGTTGTCGCGCCACGCAAGCCGACGGGGGTGAGATCGAGCGGGAAATGTTGGCGCGATCGTTTCAGAAATCCGACTCGGTTGTTAGCGCCGAGGTGGTCGTGTTGAACACGTGCACGGTGACAGCGGCCGCTGATCGCGACGCCCGTCAAACCATTCGCCGCCTGCGGCGCGAGAACCCCGACGCTCGGATCGTCGTCACCGGATGTTACGCCCAACGCGCCTCCGACGAAATTCGCCAAATCCCCGGCGTCGATTTTGTCATCGGCAACTCGCACAAGCAATACGTGGCGCGAATTTTGGAAGAACGGTTGAGTTCGCCGCGCGCAGCGCATTTCCAAAGCTCGAGCGATGACGGGAGAGAGCCGATCAATTCTCTTTCCTGCGCCGCGGAAGTTTATCTCGACGCCTTCTCACGAATGGAGCGCACTGCGTTTCCGGCCCATGCGTTCTTTGGAGCGACCGAGCGAACGCGCCCTTCTCTCAAGGTTCAGGATGGATGCGACGCCAATTGCTCCTTCTGCATCATCCCCGCGGTGCGTGGCCGCAGTCGTAGTCTCTCGCCGGAAGACGTATTGAAGCAGGTGAGCGCATTGGCCGCCGAAGGATACCGAGAGGTTGTTTTGTCCGGCATCCATTTGGGAAGTTACGGGCGCGATCTCGCGGAGCGCACTTCATTTTATGAGTTGATGCGCCGGCTTTCTGCGATCGAAGGATGCCCGCGACTGCGATTGAGTTCCATCGAGCCGCTGGAAGTCAGCCACGAGATAATCGACTGCGTGGCCGACTCTCCGCATTTTGCCAAACACTTTCACGTGCCCTTGCAGAGCGGCGACGATCGAATCTTGCGTCTGATGCGGCGGCCGTATACGTCATCTCAATACGCGGCGATCGTCGAGAAAATTCGCCGTAAGATTCCCGGCGCCGCCATCGGCGCCGATGTCATCGCCGGTTTCCCCGGTGAAACGGATGCTGAGCACGCGGCCACGCTGAATTTCATCGAGCGCTCTCCGCTGACGTATCTCCACGTATTTTCTTTTTCAGCCCGACCCGGCACGACCGCCGCCACCCTGCGAGGCGCGCTGAGTCCGGTTGTTATCAAAAAGCGAAGCGCTGCGCTAAGGGAATTGGGATCAAGGAAGAAGTTCAAGTTCCAGCGGGCGATGATGGGAAAGATTCTTCCGGTGATTACCTTGGACCGCCGCCGCGAAGGCTACATTGAAGGCATGAGCGATAATTTTCTGGAAGTTCAGATCGCGGACGAGAGGCTCGCGCCGAACCGGCGCGTGGCTGTGCTCATTGAAGGAATTGAGAGCGGAGAGTTGGCGGGCTCAGTCGTCGACGGACCTGCCGAGTTGAAACGACCGTCGTTCTCAACCCAAGCTGCCCCTCTTGTGTGAGCGGCCAGGCTGACGAAAGACGGTTCGATGTCTTGCGATCACTTTTGCAGATCTTCATATCGAGCCTTGGCTCTTCCTAGGTCTCAAGAATCACGATTGCGGCGGCGTGGATTTTGGAGTGAGTCAGCGAAAGATAAATGTTCTTGGATTTGAGCCGACGCGCGGTTCGCGCCGTTGCGCCGCTCAAGTGCAGATGAGGTTGGCCGTTCTTATCTTGTGTGACTTCGATTTCTTTCCACGACGCGCCTTGTCGCCAGCCCAAGCCCAACGCCTTCATGGCGGCCTCTTTGGCGGCGAACCGGGCCGCGTAATGTTGAACGGAGCGAGCGCCGTGAGAGTCGCAGTAAGCAATCTCGGAGGGAGTGAATAAGCGCGCTTTGAAGCGCTCACCATGACTGCGCAGCAACGCCCGGATTCGCGACAACTCAACCCAATCTGTTCCCAGTCCGACAATCAAAGGAGTTGCCCTTCCACGCACGGATTTCATGCCACCGACGCCGATAAATTCTAGCGGAAATTTTGCGGTTTACAAAGAGGATGGCGGAATTCTTCTGCGATCGACTCGCTTGGAGGGGCTTCCTTGGCTGACGCACGGTTTCTCGACTCGCGTGAGCGGAAGGAGCGCCTTCCCGCCGCAGTCGCTCAATCTGGGGATGACCTCATGGGATGCGCCGGACGCCGTTCAAACCAATCGCCGACTTTTCTTGGAGGCGTTGGGCGCCGCCGAATATTCGCTGGCGCGGCTGAGACAAACTCACTCTGACCAGATCGCGCTGGTTGATGAGAGAAGTGCGTTCGAAGAACCGATTGCGGCGGATGCCGCGATAACTCAACGAACGCAGGTTGTTCTCTCGGTTCTGACCGCCGATTGCGTGCCGATGTTGGCGGTCAATCCGGCATCAAAAACCATCGCCGTGATTCATGCCGGCTGGCGAGGAACGGTTCAGCAGATTGCGGCGAAGACGATCGGCGCGATGGAGAAACTGTCCGCGAGTCATGCCGAACATTTTCTTGTCGCCGTCGGTCCCGCCATTCATGCATGCTGTTACGAGGTGGGCAGCGAGGTCCGGAAAGCATTTGAGAAAAGCGTTGCAGGAGCGGAACGATACTTCTCTCCGCTCGCCGCTCCAGACTCCGCAACGGAGAGAGTGTTTACCGGTGAAACGCCCGCATCAAAGGGTGAGAAATTCCGCCTGCATCTTGTCTCTGCCAATCGCGATCAATTGACTGACGCCGGAGTTGCGACGGAGAACATCTTTGTCCATCCGGACTGCACTTGTTGCCATCGGGATTTGTATTTCTCTCATCGCGGAGAGAACGGTCGGACGGGACGCATGATGGCGGCGATTGCCGTTCGATGAACATCCGTTCGAGCCGCAGGAGGAAGAGGAAGAATCGCGAGTTCCGAGAGGCTCTTCGCAAGGCCTTCCGCGTCTGGCTTATAATGGGAATCGAAATTGGGCGCAGTGAGATAGAAACGATGCTTTCACGATTTCAAGGGGCGATTCTCGGCGCCGCGGTCGGCGACGCCATGACGGCCCCGGTGCAGTTTGTTTCCCGAAAGGTCATTGCCGAGCAATACTCGGTAGTCCGGGAGATGATCGGCGGCGGCTGGTTGAGCCTTCGTCGCGGGCAATTCTCCGACGACACGCAGATGATGGTGTGCTCGCTGGAGTCGATCGTGGAAGGGGGCAGCTTCAACGTTGATCACTGCGTGGTCAAACTGCTGCAGTGGTACAAGACGCGTCCGAAGGCCATCGGCAAGACGACGGGGGATTCGCTGAAGCGGTTGAGCAAAGGCGAGAGCTGGCGCGTGGCCGCGCATCAGGTGTATAGCCGCCGGCCTCATTCCAGCGCCGGAAACGGCGCGCTGCTGCGATCTCTTCCCATCGCGTTACGATACACCTCGGATTTTGCCGCCCTCATCTCGAACTCCTCCGACTCCGCGATGATCACGCATGCCGATCCGATGGCCGCCTCCGCCGTGGTGCTGTTGAACCTGATGATCTCGCAGCTCGTTCAATCGGACGAGAAAGATCCTCGCGCTTATTGCATCGAACGGCTGTTCGGCGACAAAGACAATCTGTGGAAGAACATTTTTGCGGAGATCGATTACCTGGACGCCGAAGATTTGATTGCGTCGGGATTTGTCGTCGACACGATTCAGTCGGCTTTGTGGTGCTTCCTGAAAAAGGAGAGCTTTGAGGAGGCCGTGGTCGCCGGCGCCAATTTGGGTGAGGACGCTTACGGTCTCACCGCCGTCACCGGCGCTTTGGCCGGCGCGCATTACGGGATCGGAAAGATTCCTTCGCGGTGGATGGAGGCCTTGGAGCATCGTGAAGCGTTGATGGCGCTCGCCGAGAAACTCTATCAGCAAATCCATCAGTGAAGGAATTTGCCTCAAAGCAGTTTGCCTTTGGTTGTTGCCCTTTCTGATACTCCTTTGACAATAGTGAGACTAATGTGAGACTAATGTGGCCGCGGAGCGGTCCGCCAGCCGTTTGGCGGATAGCCTTGGGTGGCAGGCTCCGGCTTCATCGGAACCTGCCACCCAAGGAAACAGCGCACCATTAACCCTTCCCCCATCGCCCTGAAAGGGCGAAACTATTTTTCCGGAGACAATTCCTAATCAGGAAAGACATCATCGCAAGATGAGTTTTTCGGGAAGAGTTTCTCAGGCTGTTGAAGGCTCACGGAATCGAATACGATGAGAGATACATCTGGAAATGAGGCTCGACCGCTCTTACAGAGCGGAGAGACTAAAAAGAAAGGGTGAGGATCGTTATCCTGGGGTGGTGGGCTTCGAAATGCGGAAGCCCACACCCCAGGCTACCGCATGTCGCCGCTCCGCGGCGGCTTCAACGAAACAAATTGAATCATTCCACTATCCTGAGAAAACTTGGCAAATCAAAATATTGTATGCTAGACTCGCGTCGATTCCATAAGTTGTGGCTCTTAGCGGCTTTTTGGACAATCCGTTCCTTGATTCATTCTCAAAATTTTCCTTCTTGAAGGTGCCGGTGTGCTGAAGTTATCCCGAGTTGAAATGATCGGCTTTAAGTCGTTTTGCGATAAAGCTGAGATTAGCTTTCCGGAAGAGAGCGGCGTGACGGCGATTGTCGGTCCCAACGGATGCGGGAAATCGAACATCGCCGATGCCATCGCCTGGGTGCTGGGCGAGCAGAGTGTCAAGACCCTGCGCGGATCGTCGATGGAAGACGTCATCTTCAACGGAACGCGCGACCGCCAACCGTTGGGATTGGCTCAGGTGTCGCTGACGCTCATCGATCCGGAATTTCGGAAAGAAGCGGAAACACCGGTGCTTGAAGTGAAGCAGGAGACGATGTTTGAGGGCAAATCCCCGGTGACGGCCGACGACCCGCCGACGGCGACGACCCCCAAACCGCGCGCGCGAAGGAAACCGGAGCTTCGGCCCGGCGAAATTGTGGTGACGCGAAAGTTGTACCGATCCGGTGAGAGCGAGTACCTGATGAACGGACGCGCCTGCCGGTTGCGCGACATTCAGGAATTGTTCATGGGCACCGGCTTGGGACCCAATTCCTACGCCATCATCGAACAAGGAAGAGTGGGACAGATTCTCAGCTCCAAACCCGCCGATCGCCGCATGCTGATCGAAGAAGCCGCCGGCACGACCAAGTACAAGGCCAAACGAAAACTGGCGGAAGCCAAGCTGGAGTC
>CAZIDA010000137.1:6227-7845 GCA_964537865.1 uncultured Acidobacteriota bacterium | reverse complement strand
GAGTCCACCATGAATGCGCGATCCCAAGTGGAAACGTCGGACAGAATGGAAATGCACATCCGGGCATCGCATATTCCTTTCCTCGCTCATATAATTCCAATTTTCGTATCCCGATTCTAATTTGTGGAAGAAAAACGATGGGTCTTTGCCGAGAACGTTCATCTCGGCACTCAATCTTCACCACTTAAAGAATTCTCCGATTTGGAACTGCTATTGCAGTTGTAATTTCCGCTTGAATTGCACCACCGCCGAATGAGTTGTATATCCTCAGTTGGAAATTGATGTCCTTTTAGTTTGGGCAACCAAGGACAAGGTTCCCCTTTGGAAGCCATGGCACTTCTGGCTAGAGGTTCACCCCTGATCAACGTGAGCGAAGAGTGACCTCAGGGGTGATATCCCTTCTTTCTTAATTTTCAGAGAAACCGAGCTTTTTGCGACGCTTCCCGGACACGAAGAAGCAAGCAGAGGCTTGGTGTCTTGGCACGCCTTATTGATAGTCCTACTCGCGTCTAAGGGAGATTCGCCTCTTTGTCCTGAAATGACCGGTGTGGCCGGTCCTTTTGGGTATCCAATGGGGCAATCTCATAACGACTTCGTCTCAACGTAATTCATATAGGCAAACGAACTGTAAACCAAAAAGGAGAAAGGTCATGTCCAGGCGTTTTCTCATGACGGCGAGTGTCCTCTTTCTACTTCTACTCACGGCCGGATTGATATTGGGGCAGGTGGGAACGTCCAACATAACCGGAACCGTGAGCGATCCAACCGGGGGAGTGATTCCCGGCGCGAAAGTGACGCTCACCCATCAAGACACGGGAGTGACGTATTCAATGGAGACAAACTCCAGAGGCGCCTATGCGTTCTCGTCGATTCCCGTGGGAAAGTATAGTGTCACGGTGGAAATGGCAGGGTTCAAATCATACAGCAGCAAAGACAATGTCGTTGAAGTTGGAAGAACCACCGAAGTGAACGTGCGCATGACGGTCGGCGAAAGGTCCGAGATGATCAGCGTGGAAAGCACCTACGAGAAGTTGGAAGCGAGCAGCGCCAAGATCGGCAACGTGGTCGAGCAGAAGGCCATCGAGTCCTTGCCGCTCAACGGACGCAACCCGCTCTCGCTTCTGGCGCTCGAGCCGGGACTGGTTCAGAGATCTTCCGGCAGCGCGGGCTCCGGCATTCACATCAACGGCTCGCGAGATCGCGCCTACAACGTGACCATCGATGGGATTGACGCCAATGAATCCTCGGTGCCCAATCCGATGTCCAACCTCTACCGGCTCAACCCGGACAACGTTGAAGAATTTCGCGTGGTCACTTCGAACGCCACTCCCGAAGAAGGCCGGAACAGCGGCGCCAACATCGCCATTGCCACGCGCTCAGGGACGAACGAGATTCACGGCAGAGTGTTCGAATTCTTCCGGAACACGGCGTTGAATTCGAATGAGTTCTTTGCCAATGCGCAAGGCACGGCCAAACCCGACATCAAGATGCACCAGTTTGGGGCGGAAGGCGGCGGACCGATCATCAAGAACAAGACGTTTGTGTTCGCGAGCTACCAAAACCAGCGCATCCTGAGCACGCAACCGATCGATCAAACGTACGGGATCCCGACGATCTA
>CAZIDA010000137.1:0-6127 GCA_964537865.1 uncultured Acidobacteriota bacterium | reverse complement strand
AGCGCATCCTGAGCACGCAACCGATCGATCAAACGTACGGGATCCCGACGATCTACACGCCGACGCTCCTCTCCGGCATATACCGGTATTGGATTGCCGATCCCACCACTCCCTTTGTGCTGGGCGGGCAAACCATCACCCGGAACACGCCGCTCCTGGTGGACCCCCGGACGGGCGCGCTTCTGCCCGGGGTTCCCGTGTGCGGCGGATCGGTCCATACCAACTGCGTGGCCAGCTACAACATTTTTGCGAACGATCCGAAGGGCATCGGCGCCGATCCCAAGATCATGAACATTTTCAAGTCCTATCCGGCGCCCAATAATTACACGACCGGCGATGGCCTGAACACCGCCACGTATCTGTGGAACCCTCCCGCGAAGTTTCAGGGGCCGAACATTCTCGTTCGCGTCGACCATACTTTCAACGCCAACAACAACATGTTCGTGCGTTGGATGCAGGCCCAGTACAACACCCTGGAAGGCGATCCGCTCAACGGACGGCCGATCGTTTTTCCGGGTCTGCCTCCGCTGGGCGAGGTGTTTCGCACGACCAAGGGACTCGCCATCAGCTACCGCCGTGTGATTTCGCCGACCATTGTCAACGAGTTCACCACCGGCTTCAGCCGATTTGTCTTCCTGTTCTCTCAAGGAGAAGCCAACCCGGCTTGGCCGAATGTGGCGCCGTTTAACTTTGCCAATGTTACTTATCCGTACAACAGCAATCCCCGCACATTCCGCGCGGTCACCACGCCCCAATTCATTGACAACCTGAGCATCGTGAAAGGCGCCCATGTGTTTCGCCTGGGGGCGAACATCCGCCTATACGAGCACAACGATCAGCGTGGACAACCGGGCGGCAACATTGTCACGCCGCAGATGTATTTCAGCGCGACGACACGTCCCCCGACGGGATTCAACACCCCCACAGTCGCCTCTTCCACTCGCGCCGGCATCAACAGCTCGGACAATTCACGGCTGTTGGGCGCCATCAATGACTTAGCGGGAATTCCAGCCCAAATTAGGCAGTACTTTCTGGGCGATTTGAACAGCGACATGTTCCTGCCGTTCATGAGCGGCAATTCCGTGACCATGTGGGCAGAGGGACAGCGCCTCAAGGAGTATAATTTTTACTTCCAGGATGAATGGCATGTCCGACCGAATATCACCTTGAACTACGGGGTGCGTTGGGAAATCAACATGGCCCCGACCGAAGCGGGCGGGCGCGTGTATGTTCCGGACAAGCCCATCGACGGCTCGCAAGGACCGGTCACCTTCGTTCATGCCGATCGCTGGTATAAGCGCAACAATCTTGGGGCTCTGGCGCCGCGCTTCGCGATTGCTTGGAATCCGCGCAACGATACCAAGACGGTTATTCGGGCGGGTTACGGAATGTATTTTGATCCCATCGGCTCGTTCGAGATGACCTCCATCTCCGGCAATGTTCCAGGGTTAGTCACAAACTGCTCTTCGATTCCGAACGGCGCCACTACGCCCGGCTGCGTGCCGTTGCCGGACCTGCGCATCAATCAGGGCTTCCCCATGGCGTTGAATCCGCCCACAACAAAGCCGAGTTCGTTCTTGACGCTGCCGGCTCAGTTGCTGAGCAACGCCCCCAGCATCGTCTCCATCGATCCCAATTACAAGATGCCCACCGTGCACGAGTGGAACCTGAGCATTCAGCGCGAATTGCCGGGCGGCTTTGTGGCTCAAGTCGCCTATATCGGCCATCGCGGTACGCGTTTACAGCGAGCTTATGACCTGAATCAAATCAGCTCGGATCCCATTCTTCCCTCTTTTCTAATCATGCAGCAGAATTACAGCAAGGGCTGCAAACCGGACGGGACCGGCTGTCCTTCCGGGGCGACCGGAACGCCGGTGCCCATTGTGACCAGCGGCGCCATTCCTTCTTCCCTGGTCAGCACGGTCATCAATTCGAGCACCACGGTTGGTTATCTGACCACCAATGCCGCGGGCTCGTTTGCCAGTCGCATTGAGCAGTACACGCTCAATCTTCATCTCCGTCCCAACCAGCAATTCGCCCGCATCACCTATGTCGACTCGGGCGGCGATTCTTATTACCATGCGTTCCAAGCCACTCTCCGAAAGCGGTTCGAGAAAGGCTTGCTGATGGGATTGGTCTACACGTACGGGAAATCGATCGACGACCAATCGGTGGACCCGATCGGGGCGTCTTCCGGCGGCGCACTGAGCGGCTCGAACTCGCGGACGCCCACCGATATTCGAAATTGGCGCAACGAACGGGGCCGCTCGGACTTTGACCGCAGACACGTTCTCGTGCTCAATACCGTTTACGATTTGCCGGTGGGCCGCGGCAAGTGGCTCGGGAGCAACTTCAACGGAGTTCTCAACCATCTGTTGGGAGGCTGGTCGGTGAATGGGATTTACACCTTCCAGTCCGGCGAACCGTTCAGCGTCACCAGCGGGACGTACACGGCCAACGCGTCTCATTGGTCCCGCACCGGACTGTCCGGGGCCTCCCAGCCGGCCCTGCAGATGCTCGAATTGCCGGGAATTTACGGACCGGTCTATTTCCCCAACGCCAGCGCCTTCAGGATTCCCGACCCGGGGTCCGACGGCATAGGACGCAACACCTTCCAGGCGCCGGGCTACTGGAACTTGGATATGGGGATCACCAAGAAGTTTGACCTCACGGAGCGCTTTAAGTTGGACTTCCGCATGGAGATGTTCAACGCGCTGAACCATCCGAACTTCGACAACCCGCGCGATGCCTCGGTGGGCTCGCCGAACATTCGCTCTTCAGTGTTTGCACAGTCCTGCTGCCAGACCGTGGCGGTGCCGACCACCCAAACGATCATTCAAACGGGTGAATCGGCCCGCATCATTCAGTTCGCGCTGAAGTTGAGTTTTTAAGATGCTCTCTCAAAGAATTTCAAGCTCCGATCCGTCGAAGCGGATCGGAGCTTTTTTTGTCGACGCCCTGAAAGAATCTGAAACCAACCTCTCCGCAAAAAAATGCACTCGGGAGTCCGCCAATCTCCTCCTCCATGCTAAAATCCGTTTTCATCAAATCCTGCGAGATGTGCATGCCTGGAACGATGAAACACAACACCACGGTGGGCGCGCGCGTCGTCGCCGTCGAAGAGAATTCTCTCGCCGCGCGGGCGGAAATCGTCGCCGGTGATCTCCTCCTGGCGGTCAACGGGCACGAGACGCACGACGTCCTCGATCTGAAATTCTATCTGAGCGAGCGCGAGGACGAATGCGACTTGACGTTTCGCGGCGTCGACGGTCGTTTGAAAACCATTCATCTGCCCACCGCCCGCGAACGCGAGATCGGATTCGAGCTCGAAGAAATTCAAACGCTCATCTGCAAAAACCAATGTGTCTTCTGTTTTGTTTTTCAATTGCCTCGCCGGGCCCGAAAGAGTTTGTGGATCAAGGACGAAGATTTTCGGTTGGCGTTCCTGTACGGCAACTACATGACCCTGACTAACGTAAACGAAGCGGAGCTGGATCGCATTATCGAGCAACGCCTCTCTCCGCTTTACATCTCGGTCCACGCCACCGAACCGGAGCTCCGCGCAAAACTGATCCGGCCTTTTCCCGGCGTGGACGACGCCCTGCTGCCGCGGATGAAGCGGCTGGCCGACGCCGGCATCTTGATGCACACGCAGATTGTGCTGTGCCCCGGATGGAACGACGGCGAGCATTTGCTTCGAACGCTGGAGGATTTGTTTTCGTTTTATCCCCAGGTTCTCTCGGTGGCTGTGGCGCCGCTGGGACTAACGGACCATCGGGAGCGCGTCCCGGTGATGCAGCCGGTGGACGCCGCCTATGCTCGAGCCACCCTCGATTTTTTGAAGCCGATTCAAGCGGGCTATCGGAAGCGCATCGGACAATCTTTCGCCTATCTCGGCGATGAGTTTTACATCATGGCGGGCGAGCCGATTCCCTCGCGCCGACATTACGGCGACTTCCCGCTTTTGGAGAATGGCGTCGGCATGGCGCGGCAGTTTCTCGATCAGTTCTCGCAAGTGCTGCGGCGCAAACCGCTGGAGCCTTTTCAAGGGATGCGCGGGACTTTGGTCACCGGTGAAATCTTTGCCCCGATCCTTTTCCGGTCGATCGCCCAATGGAACGCGCGCTTTGGGAGCCGGCTCCGAGTCGTGGCTGTCGAAAATCGATTTCTGGGGAAAGGAATCACCGTCGCCGGTCTCCTCTCGGGTTCCGATATTCTCTCGACTTTACGCGGCCGTGCCTTGGGAGAGTTTGTGATGGTTCCTTCCGAGGCCATGATTAATGACGATTATTTGCTGCTCGACGATCTGACGCGCGCGGATTTGGAAGATTCCTTGGGAGTGCGCGTTCTGCCTTCCGGATATTCTCCGCGAGAGTTTTTCGAAATCCTAAAGAACCGCCAGGCCCTGGACATTCTGCCGGCGGCTCATCCGGTGGCGCATTCGCAACTCAGTTACACCTTGCACATGAAATGAAAGATTCAACGGCAATCCAACCCCTTGTCGAAGGCCGAGAGTTTCCCCGGCGGCTGAAGATTGCCGGGATTTCACCGGGAAAATGATTTCACCGATATCTCACAATCTCATTCAAGTTCACTTCGCTCCTGGAGGGCAAACGCGATGAAAACGTTCGTGATCGGACTGATTATTGGAGTTCTGTTGGCTCCCGCGGGATTTTATTTGTACATGCGCTTTGGCGGCGCGCCGGTGGCCACTTCGTCGGCGCCGATGCCGTTCGAGAAATTTTTTGCCAAGACCGCGCTTCGTGCGGTGCTCCAGAAAGAAGCGCCCAAGACCGTGCCCGTCCAAGCCAACGAGGCCACGTTGAATGCGGGAGCGAATCTCTATCGCCTCAATTGCTCCCTTTGCCACGGTCTTCCCAATCAGCCGAGATCCTTCGTGGCGAAGGGCATGTTTCCGCGGCCTCCACAGCTTTTCCGAAAGAATGAAATGGTGACTGACGATCCGCCGGGCATGACTTTTTGGAAAGCCAAGAACGGCATTCGACTCTCGGGCATGCCGGCTTTTGGTTCGTCGCTTTCCGATGAACAGTTGTGGCAGATCAGTTTATTGCTGGCGAACGCGGACAAATTGCCGGCCTCCGTCCAAAAGACGCTGAGCGGCTTGTGAATTGAGCGGGGGAAGATTTCAAAGATGCGGCGATTCGGCGATGGCGGTGTTTATGCACCCATGGATTCCCGGGCCCGCTTGACGTTGTGAGCCTCGCCCAGGACCACCAAGACGGAATGCGGGAGGAGCTTTGTTGATTCATCCGGAAGATAAGTGAATGAATCGTTTTCCGCTTGAGCCCAGGCCATCGTCTGCAAGTTAAAATCCTTTCGCAGGTTCAAGTCGAAGATCGATTTTCCGATCCACGGCGAATTTTCGGGAACGGCTAATTCTTCGACGCGCCAAGTCTTGCGTCGATCCCGAAGCATCAGATCGAGGAAGTTGACCACCTGTGGCCGGATGGCTTCGCTGACCATTCGCAATCCCCCGATGTGATTCGGCGAGACGACGGCGTTGGCGCCGGCCCGCTCAAACTTCGCTTGAACGCCGACTTCGACGGCCCGCGCCACGATGCGCAGCTTGGGATTCAACGCCCGCGCCGTGATGATGAGCATCAAGTTGTCTTTATCGGAGTGGAGGACGCTCAGCAAACAGCGGGCGCGGTCAATGCCGGCGCTCTTCAGCGTTTCATCGCTGGTGGCGTCGCCCTCGATCAACAAAGCGTCGCGAAAATGTTTTCGCAGGAAGACCACGCGATCAGGAGACGATTCAATCACCACAAACGGATGCAGCGTTTGAGCGAGTTCATTCATGATGACCAGGGCCGCTTCGCCGCCCCCACAAACGATGGTGTGTTCCTCCAATTGCCGAATGGCCCGTTCCATTTTGCGTCTCCAAAGATAATTCGTGAGATCTCCCTCCACGATGAAAGCCGTCATCGCGGAGATGGAGTAAAGGATGACTCCCATGCCGCCCAGGATCAGGCAGATGGTGTAAATCTTGAGGCTGACGCTGTGCCCGAGCGGGATGACTTCCGCGTAGCCCACCGTCGAGATGGTGATGATCGTCATGAAGAAACAATCGACCCATTTGGAATCGGGGCTGAGAATTTTGTATCCC
>CAZIDA010000136.1:0-7853 GCA_964537865.1 uncultured Acidobacteriota bacterium | reverse complement strand
CGTGAGCGTGGGGAACTGTACACAAGAGAGGGATCAGCCCGCCTTGGCGGGCGACAGACCATTATTCCGGGTCGCACAAGAACGCATGAGAAATTTCCGGACGCGAGATGAATCAATTCACCGCTGAGACGCTGAGGACGCGGAGAGTGCGCAGAGTTTGAAGGATTGCTTTCCCCTTTGAGTTCGTGATCGAGTCTGATAAATTGACGGCGCTCGATGATCAAGCGGGCGTTGCAGCTCCATTCCAATATGAGATGGCGCATTGCGCCGCATTTCTATTTCAAGAGGGAAGACGATGGATTTAGGACTGAAGAACAAGCGAGCGTTGGTTGTGGCTTCGAGTCATGGATTGGGCAAAGCGGCGGCCATGGAGCTGGCGCGCGAAGGCGCCAAGGTGGCCATCTGTTCGCGCAGCCGGGAAGCCATTGAGAAGACCGCTCAGGAAATTCGCGCGGCGACGAAAGCCGAAGTGCTATCGGCGGTCGCCGACCTGACCAAGATCGCCGACATTGACCCTTTCATCAATCATATCGTTTCGCGATGGGGCGGCGTCGATATCCTGGTCACGAACGCGGGCGGACCCCCCTCGACGACCTTTGCCACTACGCCGCCGGAGGCGTGGCAAGGGGCGTTTGATTTGACGCTGATGAGCGCCGTGAATCTGTGCCGCGCGGTGATTCCGTCGATGAAGCAACGGCGCTGGGGACGAATCATTTTCATCACATCACTGACCGTGAAGCAGCCGGCCGGAAATCTTCTTCTCTCCAATGTCATTCGCATCGCGCTCTCGGGACTGACCAAAAGCCTTTCGAACGAGTTTGCCGCGGACAACATTCTCGTCAACGCGGTCCTTCCAGGTTACACGTTGACGGAGCGGCTGGCGGTGCTTTCGGAATCTCAAGCTCAAGCGCGCGGCGTGCCGAAAGAAGAGATCGTCGCGGAATGGGAACAGGCGATTCCCATGAAGCGCTTGGGAAAGCCGGAGGAGTTGGCGGCGCTGATCGCCTTTCTCGCTTCCGAGCGCGCCGGCTATATCACCGGCGCGGCGATTCAGGTTGACGGCGGTTTCATCAAGAGCGTTTACTGAGGGCGGGTAAGATACGTTTGTTCATTAGGACGGTGAGGTGGCGCGGCAGGCAGAATCAACCCGGCGAGTAGAGCGTTCGCCGGGCCTACCAAATCTTCTCGCCTTTTATGCTCTTGAATACATCACCGCTTCCTCGGCCGCTTCCGCCTTGGCGCGGCTGTACGCTGCGTAAGACGTGAATCCTTCCCACAATCGCACTTCGCTCACCGGGAATCCCTGCGAATCGGCGTACTCAAAAATCAGCCGAGCCAAACTCTCGGCCGTGGGATTCGTGTTGAGCAGAAACATCGGCTCGCCGAGTTGTTTCAACATCGCGACGAGCGGATCGTCCTTATGAAGAACCATTTTGTGATCGAGATGCTGGTCGATCCAAGTCTGGACCACGCGCTTGATATCTCCGAAGTCGACCACCATGTGCCGCTCGTCCAATCCGGAAAGCGTCAGCTCGATTTCCACTTTCGAGTTGTGGCCGTGGGGATGCATGCAAATGCCCTGGTAGTTGAGCAGCCGATGGCCATAGCAGAAATGCAGTTCTTTGGTGACTTTATACATTCAAATTTCTCCTGTTTGAAACCGAAGAGGACTGGAAGATGAGCGCCGCAATTTCGAGTTCGGCCGTCGACCCGCCTCAGCCCCCTTCAAGCGATCAATCTTCCGCCGTCCACATTGATCATAGCGCCGGTAATGAAATCGGAACCTTCGATCAAGAATAGCACGGTGGCCGCGATATCTTTTGGCGAACCAATTCGCTTCAAGGGCGTGGCGTCGATCACCTTCTGCGTTTCTTCTTCCGTGAAATCCGGCGGCAACAAAATCGGTCCGGGAGCGATGCAATTCACCTGGATCCGCGGCGCCAACGATTTCGCGAGCCCGCGAGTCATGGAAATCACCCCGGCCTTGGAAGTGCAATAGGGAAGGTAATCGGCGTAGGGTCGGATGCCGGACCAATCCGCAAAATTAATGATCTTTCCCCGGCCTTGCCGAAGCATGTGCGCGGCGGCAAATTTTGCCGCAAAGAATGAAGCCTTCAGGTTGATGTTGAGATGACGATCCCACTCATCTTCCGTCACGCCCTCGAGCGGCGTCTTTTCGTAAATGGCCGCGTTGTTCACGAGCACGTCGAGCGATCCGAAGTGGCGCGCCACCTCGTCGATCATCTTCTTGATCTCTTCGACGCGCCCCAGATCGCCTTTAACTGCCAGCCCTTTCACTCCGAGTGATTCGAGTTCTTTCACCGTCTTGCGCGCCTCACCGGATGAGCGGTTGAAATGAACGGCCACATTCGCGCCTCGTTCGGCCAGCGCCAACGCGATGGCGCGCCCGATGCGCATCGCTCCGCCCGTCACCAACGCCGTTCGTCCGCGCAACTCCATGGGAAACCTCAGTATGGAAAAATTCTCAATGGAATCGACATGGTAGAACAGATGCCCGGACGCCGCAAGTGTGATTCCGTACGGTGATTCCGTACGGTTCCAAGGAGACGCTCAAGAACGTGTGGCGCAGACACTCTTGTCTGCGGCACGAGGTGATTCACCATCCTGCCGGCGAACTATGATGCGTCAAAAAGCGGATGAGGGCCGAGAATCATTGAGTGGAATTACAGAACAAATTTCGTGTCGGGGAGTTTTCCGACGGCGCGATAGATGCCTTCCACTTCGCGCATTTCGGTGCAGAAAATATCGAACTGGTAAGAGACGTAGCGGCCGGTCCGCGAGGTGCGCTGCACCTGGCGCTTGATCTGGGCTGTTTGCACGACGCTTTCAATCGCTCCCAGCAGGCGAGAGTAATAGCGATGGTCCGGGATTCCGACCACACGAAAGGAAATAGTGTTCGGGAGTTCTAAACTCCGCTCCACCGCGGAGGGATTCTGAAACACGGATTTGGAATCCATGGAGCCTATTTATAGGTGATTTTCATGAAATTGGCAAACGGAAGCGCCTGCGATCCAATCCCGCCGAGAGCGGATCTCTTTGCCCATCATTTTAAATCGAGAATGGAAGCCGCCACGATGTTCGCAATCTTCGCTCGCAGCGGGACGACGTTTCCTTTCCCGTTGGGGTGAACGCGATTGGTCAAAACAATCACGAACGTCTGCGTGTTCGGATCGATCCACAAGCTGGTTCCCGTAAAGCCGGTGTGTCCGTAAGAATGTTCCGAGAAAAGATCGCCGCGGTTGCTGGAGAACGGAGAGGCGATGTCCCATCCCAGGCCGCGTTGGATGCGGATGTTCGCCGGCGCCTCCGGGGACAAAACGTTGGGGACTTGGTTGGTGGTCATCGTCTCCACGGTCAAGGGACTGAGAATTCTCTTGCCGTGAAATTCTCCGCCGTTCAGAAGCATCTGGCAGTAAACGGCCAAATCGTCGGCGGTCGAAAAAAGGCCGGCATGTCCGGCCACGCCGCCCATGCGCCATGCGGTCGGATCGTGCACGTACCCCTGAATCATTTTCTGATCAGCGGAGTTCGTATCTTTTCCGCCCAGATATGCTTCGGTAGCAGCTCGGGTCTGCGTAGGCGCAGCGCGCTCGCGCAGCGCGGCGTCCGGCTTGAAAGCAGTGTCGGCCATTCCCAACGGCTCAAAAATATTCTTTTTGGAAAAGACGTCCAGCATTTCACCCGAGAGTTTATGAACAATTTCTCCCAACGTGATGAAATTCAAATCGCTGTAAACGAATTTCGTGCCGGGCGGCGACTGAAGCGTCTCGTCTTTAAGGCGCCGAATGGCCTCGTCGTATCCGGACCAGGGGATGGCCAGATTGAAATCGGGTTTGAGACCGGAGAAATGCGTCATCAACTGACGGATCGTAATACGACTTTTGTCATGCGGGTCCCATTCGCGCCGCGGGCCCTTCGTTTCGTTCTCTTCATGAGGGGAGGCGAATTCGGGAATGTATTTGGAGACGCGATCATCGAGCCGATAAGCGCCGCGCTCCAGAAGAATCATCATCGAGGGGGTCGTAGCGACCACCTTGGTGACGGACGCCATATCGAACACCGTCGAGATTTCCATCGGGCGAACCGTCGGCTGCAGGGAGCGATTCCCGTAGGCCTTTCGAAAAACAATCTTCCCGCGGCGCCCGATGAGGACCACCGCGCCGGGCGTTTCGTGCTTCTCGATGGCTTCCTTTACCACTGGATCGATCCATGCCAATCGGGCGCTCGACATGCCCACGGTCTCCGGCTTCACCACCGGGAGTCTTGCTCCGGAGAATGCAGCATGAGAATCGACGCGTCCCTTACTTGGCTTTGAGGCCGGCTGAGAGTAGCTCAGGGAAAGAAGCAATAGCAGCGAGGTGACCAGGATCGTGAATGACCGAAACCATCGGTAAGCTTGTTGGCGCTTCAAGAATTGCATGGGAACCGTGAACCTCCGGAACGGGAATCGCCCCGTAAAACTATCATTCAGATGCGGGAGAGTCAATCACCGGCCGCTGGAATGCCGGCGGGATGATACCGCCGCAAGAAGAGAGGTCATTCACCGGTGTTTTCCTCAAAATGAAATTGACTGGAGCCGAGTGGGCCTTTATGCTTTGCGGCATGTTGGAGAGGCTTTTCAAGCTGAAAGAGAATCACTCGACGGTCCGAACGGAGATTTTAGGAGGCGCGACGACCTTCGTGACGATGGCTTACATCATCGTCGTGAATCCGGCCATCTTGAGTTTCGCGGGAATTCCCACCGGACCCAGCACCGTCGCCACCATTCTGGCCGCCGTGTTTGGCTCGCTGCTCATGGGCGTGTACGCCAATCGCCCCATTGCCGTGGCGCCGTACATGGGCGAGAACGCCTTCATCGCCTTCGGCCTCGCGGCTTTGGGAATCAGTTGGCAGTTGCGGTTGGGCGCCGTGTTTGTCAGCGGCGTGGCGTTTGCCGCGATCACCTTGCTTAAGATTCGGGCGTGGCTCGCCAATTCCATTTCGACCAGCTTGAAGCACAGTTTTGCCGTGGGCATCGGACTTTTTCTCGCGTTCATCGGTTTGTACGAAACCGGCATCGTGACGAGTTTTGTGACGGGAACGCCGGCGGCGGCGCTTCTGGGGGCGGGAGGATCGCTGCTTCGCGCGCCGGATGTTCCGGTGAAGATTGGAAATCTTCGCGATCCTTTGGTGCTGCTTTCGATATTTGGGTTTCTGCTCATCGTGGTGCTGTTGTACCGGCGAATCCGCGGCGCCATCTTGATCGGCATTGCGGTGACCGCCATCGTCGGATATTTTCTGCATCTCGGTCATGCGCCCAAAGCGATTGTGGCGCTGCCGTTCACCGGGGAATACGATTTGCGGTCGATTGCCATGCAGTTGGATATCCGGGGAGTTTTGCGATTGAGTTTTCTGCCGATTCTCTTGACGCTTTTTCTGATGGGATTTCTGGATACTCTGGGAACGTTGGTGGGCGTCGGCGCCGCCGGCAACATGATAGATGAGCGCGGCAATTTCCCGGAGATTGAGAAACCGATGATGGTCGACGCGGCCACTTGCATGTTCAGCGCGCTCGTCGGAACCTCCACCAGCGGCGCGTACATCGAATCGGCCACGGGAATCAAAGAAGGCGCGCGAACCGGTCTGGCGGCCGTCTCTACGGCTTTCTTCTTTGCCGTCTCGCTCTTCTTCATCCCGGTTCTGGCGCCGCTGCAAGAGTTGAAATACGCCTATGGCCCGGCCCTCATCTCCGTGGGCGTGCTGATGATTGGCTCCATCCGGAAAATCGACTTCGACGATCTCACTGAGTTGGTTCCCGCCTTTGCCACAGTCGTCATGATGCTCTTCACCTACAACATTGCCAATGGCCTGACGGCGGGCCTGGTGTTGTATCCGATCTTCAAATTGCTTTCAGGAAGATGGCGTGAGTTGAATTGGGGTTCGGTCGTGCTGGGATTGCTATGCGCCGTCTACTACGTATTTGGCCTTCCGCACTGATCCCGATTTCCAAAAGAAAAATGTCGAAGCTTCTCCTGTTGCTCCGAACAATTCGATTTACACCAAAATCGTCTCCGGCCGTTTCTTGATGAGGTGGTCGAACCAAAGATTGCCGAGTTTTTCTTGGACGGTGTTCTGTCGCAGGCGATCGTTGAGATTCTTGAAATCGACTTCGTCCATCGGTTGATCCTGGTTGAAGCAGGAAAAGACTGGTCCCTTCGGCTCGCCGGACTGCGGATCGACGTGCATTTGGAGGCACTGCGCGCAGACTTCCTTCATCATGCACTGCATGGGCGAATTGATGGAGGCGATGGCGGTGTGATTCGGATTGAGGCTGTCGCACAGCACGGTTCGGCGCGCCACTTTAACGGCGCCCATCATGCGGTCGCTCCCGATGGCGATGATGCGGCTGACCTGGTGGAAGTTGAAGAGCGGCGAGGCGCCCGCCGGTTCCAGCAAACCATCGGAATAATTCTTCATGGCTTGCACGATGTTTCCCCTGAAGGTGCGGTCCTGCGGTCGCCGCGTTTCAATCGTGTCCCCTTGATCGACGCTGTAGATGACTTGATCGCAGGCCGACTCGATCTCTTCGCGCTTGTAGAAATCTTCCTTCTTCTTGTATCCCGCAAAATAGATCACGCGACATCCATTCTCCTTGAGCGCTTTGGCGATGGAGAAGAGAACGGCGTTGCCGAGACCGCCGCCCGCCAGAAGCACCGTTTCGTTGCGCGGAATTTCCGTGGGCGTTCCGGTCGGGCCCATGACGACGACTTGTTGGCCGGGCTTCAACGTGGCGCACAGACGCGAACTCACGCCCATCTCCAAAACGATCATGGACAGCAAGCCCTTTTCGCGATCCACCCAAGCGCCCGTTAGCGCCAAGCCTTCCATCATGAGCGTCGATTCGTCGATGCGCGGCGAATCGACTTCGTAATTCTGCAGCCGGAAGAATTGGCCGGGCCGGAATTTCTTTGCTTGCATGGGAGCGCGAACAATCACTTCCACAATGGTGGGCGTCAAGCGACCGACGTCGACCACGCGGGGTGTCAACTGATCGTCCAAATGCGCGGCCAAGGCCGCGAAATCGGCGTCGCGCCAAGATTGATCTTCCGGCGCCAGCGCGGCCAACGATTTCTCAAAGGCTTTGACGATGTGAGGATATCCGAATTTCGCGGATGCCATCGCCTTGACGACGTTTCCTTCAAACACCGGATGATTGTCGCCGTAGTAGGTGATGTATCTTCCTTCGCCGGAGCCGTCAGGCGCTGGGCTGTGGTAAGAAGTAAAGAACGCCGGGATGCCGGCATCCTCGCCGGCCACCAATTCAAATTCTTCTGCCGGCTCGTTGGTCTCGGTCGCCGCTTTCTTTTCCAAATGGTAGCCCTTGAAAAATTCCTTTCGCTCGTCGAGCTCGAAAGTGCCCGGTCGCTCCTTTTCATAAATGATGTTGGGATTTGTCCCGGCCGCGACCATCAACGCGCGGGCCGGAAGATTGATGCGTTCCCCCGTTCCTCGCCACTTTCCTTTCTCATCTTTCTTCTGCCGCTCGAAGACCACGCCGTCCAGGGAGCCGTAAGCGTTGGTCAGCGCTTCCACCGGGGAGACGCACTCCAAATAATAAATGCCTTCTTCCAAAGACTTGATGATCTCTTCGTGGTTCAAGCGGTAGGCCGGAGAGTCGTTGATCGATTTGCGGTAACACAAGGTGACGCCGCCCCATGAGTGGACCAGCGGCACGAACTTGGGCGGCTCGTGCGCTTCCAGCGCGCGGTGACGCTCGGCCTTCACGGCGCGTCCGTGCTCGATGAATCGCGATACGATGGATCGCTCCTCTTCATCGTACATCGATTGAATCT
>CAZIDA010000135.1:0-7904 GCA_964537865.1 uncultured Acidobacteriota bacterium | reverse complement strand
GTTGTAGGCGAGGCCGAAGCGCGGCTCCGCGGCGTTGGCGGAACTGATTCCCCGGTAAACGTCTCCACGCAGGCCAAGATTGATGGCCCAGTTTCCTTTGGTGATGTCGTCCTGGAGGAAGACCGCCGCTTCGTTGATTCCGCGGGCGCCGTTGAAATCAAGCAGGCTTCCCCCGCGCGTCAAATCGAAGGGCAACAGGCTCGGCAAAAAATTCGGATTGGCCGAAAATCCGCTCCCCAATGAGCCGCACGAGTTGGGATCCGTCACAGAAGCGTTCGACGACGGACTCCCGTCGGGATTGAGGCAGACGGCGTTGAAAGTGGGGTCCGTCAAGCCGACGTTGAATTGCTCCAACAATGAGTAATGCGAGTACTCCACCCCCGCGGTGAGATTGTGGATTCCATGAACGTACGAAAGATCGGAACGGAAACCGGCGTTGGTGAGGTGTCGCGTCTGCGCCAGTGTGGCCGGTTGATCGGAGAAGAGATCGTTGCTGGGAAAGTAATGAACGCGATCCTGTCGGAAGTAGGTGTTCAACGCGAAGACGGTGCTGGTCCCGATCACGTGGGTCCAAGCCGGCGCAAGACTGATGGTCTGCATCAATTGCCGCTGATCTTGTCCGCTGGCCGTTTGGTCATAGGTGTTGGGAATTTGAAACCAAGAGCGCGAGTAATTCAGATTCAAATGAATGGAGTCGTTGGGACCCGGCTGGTAATCCACCCGGTCAAAAACGTTTTGAGAATTGCCTTTCGCATGGAGCACGCTGAACTCTGGAGTGTCCAGAAAGCGTCCGGATTCAAGGCCGCTGGCGGTCAGAAAGTTTCCCCACTTGTTTCCGCCCATTCCAAAGTTAAAAGCAAGATTGCCGGTTCCAAAGGCGCCGTAATCCGCCGTCACGTCTCCATGCGGCTGGCGCTGCCCCAGGCCGGATCGCGTCGTGGCGCGAACCACCAGACTCGTCTTATCTCCGTACTTCGCGGATGGAATTCCGCTCACCACTTCCATCGACTGAATGGCATCGACGGGAAGCTGGTTGGAAAACACCTTGCTCTGTTGATCGGTGATGGGCTGGCCATCGACGCTGTACGACACTTCCGCGTGCTCGCCCAACGGATGAAACAGGCCGTTGGAATCGGCGGCCACGCCGGGAGTCGCCAACGTGATGACCGAACTCAACGCCGAGGAAGAACTCTCCACCGGCAACTGGTTGATGAGCGTCCGATCCACATCGGTATGCGTGGTGGGAGTCGTTTCGATCAAATCCGACGCCTCTCCTTCCACGTTGACGGTTGTGGACGATCCGGCGAGTTTCAAGCTGATGGAAAGTTGCACGGGAACGAGCGAGCGCACCGTCACATCCTGCACAAAATCCGCAAATCCCGCGGCCCGGGCCACAAGATGATACGGATTGAAAGGGACGTTGGGAAATTCGAAGCGCCCCTCCTGGTCCGTGGTCGTAGTGGCGTGAAAACCGCTGACCGGATCGGTGATTTCCACGGTCGCCTTGATCACCACGCCGCCCGATGGATCTTTGACGACTCCTTCAATCGACCCGGAGCTTCCTACCGACTGAGCATTGACAACACTGACCATGAAGACGAGCACGCCAAAAACGATGATGAGTTTCCAAATACGAGTCCGAATCATGAGGCATCCTCCAATAAATGCAGCCCATAGAACTGCACTGAGCCGTAATGGTTCCGCGTGAAGATGTGCCGACGCCCACAGTTTTTGCGGTGCGCCGATTGAAATTAGTGAAGGCTACGATTCAAATGGAGGAGCTCGGGGAGATTGATGCGGTCGAATTGAAGAATAGAAGCTTGTCGGTAATTCCCGTGAAATGCCGCCCACAAAAATCCGGGTGGGCTTCAAATCAAAGTGCAAGGCAGCGCCGGTGAATGTCCGGTGACTCACCTGACAAAGGACGCATGTGTCAGGGGTGGTCGATCCCTTGTGGACGTGACCAATGGCCCCGGCTGCCACCGTCCAGAGCAGGCACACGAGCGCGATCAGGATTACGATCTTGTTTCGTCTCGGTCGCATTCTCAACTTCCTTTGAGATGGCCGGATTATAGCAGTTTCAGTTTGGCAAGCAAGCGAAACCGGAATTGCAGCTCTGCCGCATAATAGCGCGGAAAGCCTCCGGCTTTCCGGAGGAGGCTCACCGATCATTGTCTCTGTTTCTCTCGCGACACGGCTCAGCCGTGTCGCGGCTGGGAAAAGTCGGGGACACAATCGCCGGAAAGCCGGAGGCTTTCCGCAAGATGATGCGGCGAAGCCGCTGATCCTGGTGGAGAAGAGTGCATCACCTCAACACTCTTGTCTCCGTCACAGCTCATAATCGATTTCTCCGAGGCCGGTCCGGGCAGACTTCAAATGAACATCGTGAGCACAAAAATCAAAGCCACGCCCGCGGCTGTGGCCAGAAGAATTCTCCGCGATTGAAATTGTTTTGTTTCCGGCAGAAGATTGGCGGCGCCGATATAAATGAACTCGCCCACGAAGAAAGCCAGGACGAACGCCAGAATGTCTTCCGGAAAATTGACCCGCGAGACGGCGAACACTCCGAGCACCGGCGCCACCGCATCCAAGAGAAGAAAGACGGCGGAGTTCCGCGAAGGCTGATTGTTCTTGAGCATCAAGGTGACGGTGTTGATGCCGTCGGTGAAATCGTGAAAGATCACCGCTAAAGCCACGAGCATCCCAACGGAAGTGTTCACCTGGAAGGCGGCGGCGATGGCGGCCCCGTCGAGGAAGCTGTGAATCACCAAGCTTCCGGCGCCGATGGGCCCCATGATGTGCCCATGCGCCTCCGGTTGCTCGATGTGATGCGTGACGAAGAATCGTTCCACGAGATGATAAAAGAAGAACGACAACACCATCGTCACCATCAAGTGCCGCGCCGGAACGCCGGCGTGCCCGGCGATCTTCAAACTCTCCGGAAGAATATCGAGGAAGGCCGCGCCCATCAGGCTTCCCGCCGCGAAGGCAAAGAAGTAAGGCAGACTGCTGCGAAAACGCAGCACGACGGTTCCCCCGATGATCGTCGAAAGGAAAGTCGCAAACGCCAAGCTGAGCATGAGCAAATTCATTTTCCCGGTCGTCCTGGATGTGAGATGGCCGTGCGGCGACCGGTAATCTTCCATGCGGCGCGCTGAAAGTCAAGCGCATGCTTGGGGAGCCGCGGCCCGCCGCGGCGGGCCGCGGGAATTTCGTGCGGCGCCGTAAGGGAGGCGGCGCGTCGCCTTGTGATATCATCGACCCCGATGAAGCGAACCTTTTGGCCTTCACATCGCGCCAAGCTGGGCCAGCATTTCCTGGTGGATGCGGCGGTGCGCCGACGGATTGTCGACAAGATGCAGCCTGAACCGACCGACGTGGTAGTCGAGATCGGCGCGGGGCGCGGATTCTTGACGGAAGTCTTGGCCGGCCGCGTCGAAAAGCTCTGGGCGATTGAGTTGGATCCGCGCTGGGCCATGACGCTCAAAGCCGGATTCATCAACTCCCGCGCGGTTACGGTGGTGGAAGGCGACGTCCTGCAAATGGATTTTCATCAATTCCTGTCTCCGGGCGATGTGGGCAAGCGACTGCGCCTGGTCGGCAATCTGCCCTACTACATCACCTCACCGATTCTGTTTCGTCTTTTTGAATTTGCGGATCTCATTCGCGACGCCACGCTGATGGCGCAGAAAGAAGTGGTGGAGCGCCTGGTGGCCACGCCCACGCATAAAGACTACGGCCATCTTTCGTTGGCGACGCAGTTTTATTCCGATCCGGAGTTTCTCTTCTCGGTGTTGCCCGCGGCGTTTTCACCGCGTCCGCAAGTGCATTCCTCGGTAGTGCGTCTCACGATGAAATCGCGCGCGCGCGAGCTCCAGATCGACGACCCGGCGGCCTTTCTTCGATTCGCGCAGCGGATTTTCGTCGAGAAGCGCAAGACGCTGCTCAACAATCTCCGCCGCATGATCCCACAAAATTCACCGGGGATGCATCTGAAACTGGAGGAGCAACTCGTGGAATGCGGGCTGGATCCGCGCGTGCGCGCCGAAAACGTCCCGCTGCCGCTGACGGCGCGGCTTTACCGAACCTTGCGGCTTCACGGTTTCTTGTGATAACTTACTCCCGCCCGTGGTCCGGGTTCTGGAGGTTCATGCTGATTCAGACTTTCGAAGCCTCTGCTGAGCAAGCTTCGAAAATTTTGTTTTTCCAGCAAGATTTTCAGGTCGCCACGATGTAACCATGAGCCCCATGTGGATGCGGCCCCGGGCCGCCGCGGCTCCGGATTTCTTTTTTGGGAAGCGGGCGAAACAGGGCATCGTTCCTTTTCGACACGCGATTCCCGCCAAGGATTGAAGTTCGTTGTCAAATCAAAAAGTAGAGATCATCCCGCTGGGAGGCCTCGGCGAATTTGGGATGAACATGATGTTCATCCGCTGCGGCTCATCGGCAGTTGTCATCGACGCCGGAATCATGTTTCCCGACGATGAATTGTTGGGCGTCGACATCGTCATCCCCGACATCACTTATCTGCGAGAGCATCGCCAAGAGATTCGCGCCATTTTGCTGACGCACGGCCACGAAGATCACATCGGCGCGCTGCCGTTTGTGCTTGCTGAAGTCAACGTGCCGGTGTATGGCACGGCCTTCACGCTGGCCTTGGTGCGCCAGCGCTTGGAAGAACACGAGCTTTTGGAAAGCACCCAGTTGATCGAAGTCTCGCCGCGCGATCGCGTGCAACTGGGAGAGCTGGACGTGGAGTTCATTCGCGTCACGCACTCCATCATCGACGCGGTGGCGCTGGCCATCAACACGCCGGCGGGCACGGTCATTCACACCGGGGATTTCAAAATCGATCCCACGCCGATCGATCACAAGGGATTCGACGCGGACCGGTTTGAAGAATACGGAACCCGCGGCGTGCTGGCGCTGCTCTCCGATTCCACCAACGTGGAGCGCTCTGGAAACACTCCTTCGGAGCGAGCCGTGAAGCCGCGCTTCGATGAGATTTTTTCCTCCGCCCAGGGCGCCATCGTGGTCTCGTGCTTTGCGACGTCGTTGCACCGCCTTCAAATCATTCTCGACACGGCTTTCAAGTTCAATCGCCAGGTCGCGTTTTTGGGGCGCGGCATGACGCAAACCTATCAACTCGCGCAGGAGATGGGGTTGCTGCGTTTTGAGCCGAACCTGTGCGTGAGACCCGGTTTCGAGCGCGCCTTGGATCGCGAACGCATGGTGTTCGTCGCCACCGGCAGCCAAGGAGAACCGATGGCGGCGCTCGCGCGCATCGCCGTCGACGAAAACAAGCATTTCAAAATCGAGCGCGGCGACATCGTCATCATCTCGGCCCGCCTCATCCCCGGCAACGAGAAGTCGGTGCTGCGCATGGTGAATCACCTTTACAAGCGCGGCGCGGAGGTTTACTACGACGACGGCTCGGCGCCGCCCATTCACGTCTCCGGCCACGCCAGCGCGGAAGAATTGAAGTGGATGATTCAAACGGTGCGTCCAAAATTCTTCATCCCACTGCACGGCGAATATCGGCAGTTGGTCCGCCACGCGCAACTGGCGCAAGAAACCGGCGCGGTCAAAGGCGAGGTCGTGATTTTGGAATCGGGCGATCACCTGGCGCTCGACGCCGAGTCGGCGCAATTGCTGGGACGCGTGCCGGTGGGACGCGTGTGCATCGATGAAGGCTCCCTCGAAGAAGTCGATGAAGTGGTGATGAAAGAGCGCCGCCATATTTCCGAAGACGGCATCGTGCTGCCCATCATCGCCATTAACAAACACACCGGGGCGTTGGAGCGCACGCCGGAAATCGTCAGCCGCGGCTTCGTCATGATGGATCAGAACGAAGAGCTCATGACCAACGCCAGCGGCGTGGTGCTGAGGACCATCGAAGAATCGAGCCTGGAAGAGAAGACGGACCAGACCGTGATTCGCGACAAGGTGACGCGCAATCTGAAAAAGTTCTTGTTCAAACAAACGCAAAAGCGCCCCATGGTTTTACCGGTCATTTTGGAAATTTGACGGGCGTCCAACGCCGCGGTGGGACGTCCGGGCAGAAGCCTATTCTCCGGCCCTCCAGCGGGCAGGGAGCAATTCACCGGACTTGCATTTCGGTTCGTGCGTGATCGGGCGCCAAGTTGTTGAGCTTCGATTTTTCTCGGAGGAAGCGTGCCTCTTTCACAGGCGATTGTTTACGGGATTATTCAAGGGCTGACGGAATTTCTCCCCGTCAGCTCGACCGCGCATCTGGTGTTGGCGCCCTGGTTCTTTCACTGGATCGATCCGGGCTTGACGTTCGACGTGGCGCTCCACGTCGGCACGTTGGCGGCGTTGCTCGCCTATTACTGGCGCGACTGGGTGGATTTGTTGGCCGGCGCCTTCGGCTCGCAGAAAACTTATTTCTACAGCGAATACGCGGATCGCCGCAAGCTGCTATGGTGGATGGTGGTGGCCACGATTCCCGGCGCGGTGGCCGGCGCCTGGGGAGAAAAGTATTTTGAAGACGAGGCCCGCTATTGGCCCGTCATCGCCGCGTCACTCATCGGTGTCGCCATTCTGATGTTCTTCGCGGAGCGTTACTTGCCCAAAAGAAAATCTCTGAACCAGATGACCTTCATGGACACGTTCGTGGTGGGATGTTTTCAAGCCGTGGCGTTGATTCCGGGCGTGTCGCGATCCGGCATCACCATCACCGCCGGCATGTTTCGGGGCATGAAGCGGGGCGACTCCGCCCGCTTTTCCTTTCTGCTGGCCTCGCCCATCGTCGCCGGCGCCGCCTTCAAGAAGGGCCTCGAAGTTTATCACACCGGACTGCCGCCGGAAATGCGCGTTCCCATGATTTGCGGTATCATTCTCTCGGCCGTGGTGGGGTGGATCACGCTTCGCTTCTTGACATCGTTCTATGAGAAATTCACGTTGAAGGGATTCATGGTGTACCGCATCGCTTTGGGAATTTTGATTTTGGTCGTGGGATTCCTGCGATGAAAGCGGCGCGCCGTGGCTCGCGACGCTGGGATCGACCCGCCGGTCAAGACGGCCGCTCGAAGGTTGAGCGCTGAGGTTGTCCGCCATGTCCATTCTTTCACCGACGCACACACGCCACCGAGTTAATGAATTGATCGGCCTGCTCATCGGCACGGTGGCCGTTCTCATCCTGCTCAGCCTCATCTCCTATCATCCCACCGATCCGTCCTTCAATTGGATCGGCAGCCAGAACCTTCATCCCAAGCCGGAAAACTACATCGGCATGGTGGGCTCCTATTCCGCCGATTTGCTGATTCAGACGTTCGGATTCGCAGCGTTTCTGCTGCCGCTGGTGCTGCTGGTTTATTCCTGGCGCTGGTTTCGTTCGCGACAAATCGAAACGCCGTTGTTGAAGTTGTGCGGCATTCTGCTGCTTCTTTTTTCGGTGGCCACGCTCGCCGCGATTCTGCCTTCCGATCTCTTTCTGCGCTGGCGACTCAAGACAAATTTCGGCGGACTGATCGGACAATTGCTGGCGGAAGAAGTCGAGACCGTGATGAATCCCACGGGGCGATTGATTGTGGCCGTCGCGACGTTGCTGATGGCGCTGTACATCACCACCTCGTTTTCGTTGCACCGGCTCATGAATTGGATTGAAGGCCGCATGCTGGGAGTGAAGCAGCGCTTTCGCGAACGGCGCGACCGGCGCATGCTGGAGAAGAAAGAGAAAATCCGCGAAGCCATGGAGCGCGGCGAGATTCCCGCCAAAGAGCCGGTGGTCAACAGCAAAATTCCAGCCGTCGCGGATGAAGCGCTCCTGGACGAAGAGGAAGCGGAAGAGGAGTCTGCCGAGACGCGCCCGCTCTTTCGACGCAAGACGCGCAAGGCGAAAACCGCAAAGGAAAAATCGGCGCCCGTCGCCGCTCCGCCGGAAG
>CAZIDA010000134.1:0-7931 GCA_964537865.1 uncultured Acidobacteriota bacterium | reverse complement strand
GGTCAACGAATTTGTGGAGCAATCGGATTTGAAAATTTCGGTGCAGCCGAACGCCGGACATCCGCAAATCATCAACGGGAAGACGGTGTTCTTGTCGTCTCCGGAGTATTTGGAGGAATACGCCAAAGCGTTCGTCAACTGCGGCGCGAACATTATTGGCGGATGTTGCGGGACGACTCCAGAACACATTCGAGCCATGGCTCGCGCCACGCGCGGCCAGACGCCGAAGCCGCATCGGCGGCGCGCCGTCACGGTTCACGTGGAGGTCGGGCCGGCGGAGGAAGTTCCTTCTCAGGTCTTCGACGAAGGATTGAAGACGCCGCGATTCTTGGACAAAGTGGGCACGAAGATTCTCGCTACGTGCGAGATCAATCCTCCCAAGGGATTGGAATACGCGAAGATGGTGGAAGGCGCGCGACAATTGAAGGAGGCGGGCGTCGACGCCGTCAACATCACCGACAATCCCATGGCGCGCGTGCGCATGAGCTCCGTGGCCATGGCGCACATCTTGCAGCGTGAAGTCGGCATCGAGGCCATCTGGCAATTGACGTGTCGCGACCGCAACGTTATCGGCATTCAATCGGATTTGCTGGGCGCCGCGGCGTTGGGAATTCGCGCCGTGCTCGCGCTCACCGGCGATCCCATCACCATCGGCGATTATCCCAAGGGCACCGCCGTGTTCGAAGTGAACTCCACCGGCCTCGTCAAAATCGTCAAGGGCTTGAACAACGGGTTCGATTTCGCCGGACAGAATATTGGAACGAAGACCACGTATCAAATTGGGACAGCCGCTTCGCCGGCAGCCAACGATCTCGATCGGGAATTGGGGCGACTGGAAGAAAAACTGGAGGCCGGCGCCGATTTCGTGCAGACGCAGCCGGTGTTCGACGTGAAGCTGGCGGAGCGATTCATGAAGCGCGTGGAGCCGCTGAAGGTTCCGGTGCTTTTGGGATTGATGCCGCTGCGCTCTTCACGCCATGCGGAGTTCATGCACAACGAAGTGCCGGGCATTTCCATTCCCGATTGGATTCGCGAGCGCATGAAAAGCGCGCCCGAAGAAAAGGCCGTGGAGGAAGGCCTGGCGATTGCTGCTCAAATCATCGAGGAGATCAAAGGCCTGGCCGCGGGAATTCATTTTTACCCGCCGGTGAACCGCTTCGATTTGGTGGTGCAGTTGGTGGGCGCCCTGGCGTCCAAGACCGCGCGGGCGTAAATCCAGAACCGCCGCTCACGCGCGCCTCGCCGAATTTTCTTTTCGCGAATTCTTAATTCAGGATTTTCCCGTAACCTGCTTTCGCCCGCTCACGTCATTTACGAACGTACCAAGTTTCTGTTGTTGTCCTCAACCGCCGTTCGTTTTAACCATTCAAGGATTCAAAAACCAACCGTCACTGAAGGAGACTAGCCATGATTCGCAAGATCATCGGATCGGTTGCCTGTCTGCTGTTCTTGGCAAGCCTGCTCGCCGCGAAGGAAGTCAAGCTGGCGCGGCAACCGGATTATCATAACGGAAAGATCGCGTTCAGCTATTTGGGCGACATTTGGGTCGCCGATGAATCGGGCGCCCATCCGATTCGATTAACCGTTCACAAAGCGCGCGACGTCTATCCGCGCTTCTCGCCCGACGGAAAGTGGATCGCCTTCTCTTCCGATCGCTACGGCAACTACGACGTCTTCATCATCCCCGCGGAAGGCGGCGAAGTGCAACAACTGACCTTCAACACCGCCAACGACATCGTGGTGGGATGGACGCGCGACAGCCGGGAGGTCGTGTTTCAATCCATACGCGGCGGAGATCACATCGTTTATCCGGGCACGGTCAGCCTGTGGCAGGTGTCCATTCACGGCGGCCTGGAAACCCGCATCGACACGGACTGGGGCTATTGGGGCAGCTATTCCCCGGATGGAAGCAAGTTCGCGTTCAATCGCCATCCCATGGTGTGGTGGCGGAAACATTACCGCGGCAGTTACTCCGCCGATCTGTGGGTGATGGACGTCAAAGACAAAACCTTCAAGAAGATTCTCGACGAAAACGTTCCCGACAACGAAAAGCCCAACAACTTCTGGCCGATGTACGGCAACCACGGCGAAATCTATTTTGTGTCGGATCGCACCGTCACCGCCAAAGCCGGATCGAACGAGGTGTATCGAAGCGTCAACAATATTTGGAAGATTTCCGAGAACGGCGGGCAGCCGACGCAAGTGACGCATCACACCGACGGCTCGCTCTTCTGGCCGTCCCTGTCGAGCGACGGCAAGACCATCGTCTATGAAGACAATTTCGGTTTGTGGAAGCTGGACGTCGCTTCCGGAAAATCCACCGAAATCAAAATCAATATCAACTCCGACGACAAGGAAAACAATCTGGAGACGCTGACGCTCAACAGCGAAGCCGACAGCTACGACCTCTCTCCCTCGACGAAACGAGCCGTCATCTCGACGCACGGAGAATTGTTTTCGATCGCCACGGACCGCGGCGACATCACGCGCATCACCGAAAGCTATTCGCGCGAGACCGCGCCCAAGTGGTCGCCCGACGGCAAGTGGATTGCCTTCATCAGCGACAAGTCGGGCCGCGACGAGGTTTGGATTTGTCCGCCGGAATCCGACGCCACGAATTGGAAACAGATTTCTGATCTTGACACCGAGAAAAGTTCCATCGTGTGGGCCCCCGATTCCAAGTCGCTGCTTTACACAGCCAGCGATCACAACCTTTACAAGTTCACCTTGGAAACCGGGAAGACCGATGTGCTGGCGAGCAACAAAGTGTCCAGCCCGCGCACTCCCGAATTCTCCCCCGACGGCAAATGGATTTCGTTCACCGGCGTCGACGAGACGCTCTTGCCGCACGTCTACGTGATCTCTTCGGAAGGCGGGACGCCGCGCCGCATCACCGGCGATACCTCGTACACCGACCTGGATGCGGCGTGGACGCCCGATGGAAAAAAGATTGTGTACCTGAGTGGAATCGATCCTCAAAACATCGGCGGCGCGGGGCAATCGAACGCGCAGATTTTCAGCGTGGCTCTCAGCGCCGAAGAGAAGAATGCATTTGACCGGGGAATCGACGATGAGGCAGCCGCTGCAGCCGCGGAAGCGTCCGCTCGCCGCGCCGGCATGGGCGGGATGCGCCGGCCTGAAGGTATGGAAGGCGGCAACGGCCCCGGCGAAGCCGCGCGCCACAAGGTGGACGTGAAGATTGATTGGGACGGCATCACGCGCCGCAGCCATCAAATCACACGGTTGAGCGAAAACATCACCGGGGTGACGGTCTCTCCGGACAGCAAAACCTACGCCTTCGTCGTGTTCAGCAGCGTCGACGGACGTCCCAGTCAAAGCATTTATACCATCGAAGAAAACGGAGAGCGTTTGACGAAGATTACCCAAGCCGGCCCTTCCGGCGAAGAGGGCGCGCCGATGCGCTTTGGGTTTGGCGGGATTTCTTCGCTCCAATTCTCCAAAGACGGACATACGCTCTTCTATCATCAAGCGCGCAACATTTATTCGGTCAGCTTGGGCGCTGGTGAGCGCGGAGCGGGCGTTGCGCCTCCGGCCGGCGGAATGCGTGCCGCGCATCGCATCAGCTTCGTCGCGAAAGTCGAAGTCGATCACCGCGCCGAGCGCCGCGAAGTGTTCAACGAAGGCTGGCGCGTTATGAAGTTCCGATTCTACAATCCGCAAATGAATGGCGTCGACTGGAACAAGATGCGGCAGATGTACGAGCCGTTGATCGATCATTGCGCCGACCAGCAGGAGATGCAGGACGTCATGCAACAGATGATCGGCGAATTGAACGCCTCGCACACGGGAGTCAGCGGCGGGCCGCGCCCGGAAATTCAAACGCGCTATCCGGGGTTCGAGGTGGAGCCGGACGCGAGCGGCTATTTCAGAATCTCGTACGTGTACAAAGACGGCCCCGCCGACCACGATTACGTCAAGTTGAAGGCCGGCGATTTTCTCTTGGCCATCGACGATCATGCGGTGAAAAGCGGCGACAACTATTTCAAGTATTACAACTCCGCCGCCGGACGAAAGTTCGAGCTCACCGTCAACTCCAAGCCCTCCGCGGAGGGCGCGTGGAAGACGAAAGTGGAGCCGGTGAATGCCATGGCGTACGGCACGCTGCAATACAACAAGTGGGTGGCGGATCGCCGCGCCATGGTCGACAAATGGTCGAACGGCGAGATCGGCTATTTGCACATCCGGCAAATGAACGCCGCCTCGTTGCGCCAGTTCGAGCACGATTTGACGGAGCTGCATTTGAAGAAGGCGCTCATCATCGATCAACGATTCAATCCGGGCGGGGGCATCGATCAGGAGCTGCTCCAGACGCTGCAGCAGCGGCAGTATCAATACACTCGCAACCGCGGCTCCATCGATGTGACGCGTCCGTTGCGCGGGTTCTTCGGTCCGTTGGTGGTGATGGAGAACGAACGCTCCACCTCCGACGCCGAAGTTTTCCCGGATGGTTTTCGAACGCTTCACCTCGGCAAGGTCGTCGGCGTGACTACGTATGGCGCGGTCATCGGCACGGGGGCATACCCCTTGATGGACGGCTCGACGATCCGCACACCCGGCACCGGACTGTGGAACGTCAACGGCACCGACCTCGAGAACTTCGGCGTTCCTCCCGATGTCTACGTCGACAATACCCCGGGCGATTTTCTAAAGGGCCAGGATGCGCAGTTGAAGAAGGCCGTCGAGGTGCTGCAGGAAGAATTGAAACAGAAGAAGTAACAAAGTCAGTCCTGCGTGTCCGCGTTCTTCACGGCGGACAGGATGCTTGGGTAGCCGGGATGCTCCAGAAGACAGAGCATCTCGGCTTCCATCATTTTCATTCCCTTTAGTGCGCCGATCCATCGGGGCATGAGAGACTGCTCCGAAGATAAGCTTCTGTCGCCCGGCAAGGCGGGCTTCATGAACTTTTCTGCCACGTTACCCCGCCCTCGCTCCGCAAAAGCAGCGGAGCAGCGGGTGGGGCTACAAATATTCCGGCCCTACGGGCCTGCATCGGATCGAACCGGGGATTTTCATTTCCTTGGGTGCGACTCCAGCGCATGAGTGACTGCTCGGAAAATAGTCGAGGGTTTCTCTGCGCCATCTCTGCCCGCCGCGGCGGGGCGACTCTGCGGTGAATGACCTCCCTGACAGCGAAACACTTTCACGCCCATCGGTTCGCCATCTCTTTGGCGGAAGGGTAACGACCGTTCAACCCTAGAAATCGGCTGTTCGGTATCATTTTCGTGCAGTTCATCGGCGACTTCTTCACGTCCCCTAATCCTCGTGCTACATTAAGTCTGACTCGCCAAGCTCCAAAAAAGCTATACCAAGTTGCGGCGTTGGCATGATGCTACGAAGAACACTTAAGAAAGTGCAGCGACATCTGCACGTGACTCGATTTCTCATCAAGGGCGTGACGAACACGCGAATTCCCTTGCTGGCTCACATCATTCCTATGCGCCGGTGCAATCTCTCCTGCGCCTACTGCAACGAATATGACGACGCATCGAAGCCGGTGCCGCTCGCGGTGATGCAGCGACGCATCGACAAGCTGGCGGAGCTCGGAGTGCTGTCCATCATCATCAGCGGCGGCGAGCCGTTGCTCCATCCTCAGATCGAGCAGGTGATTGCGCGGATTCGGCGCCACGACATGATCTGCGGATTGATCACCAACGGCTATTTGCTGACTCCGGCCAAAATCAAGTCGCTAAACCGGGCGGGCTTGGAGTTCATGCAAATCTCCATCGACAACATCAATCCGGACGACGTCTCAAAGAAGAGCCTCAAGGTGCTGGATTCGAAGTTAGTCCATCTTTACGAGTACGCCCACTTCGGCGTGAACATCAATTCCGTGATCGGAGGCGGCATCGAGAATCCGGAAGACGCGTTGGTGATCGCGCGCCGCGCCGTGCAATTCGGCTTCACCACTTCGCTGGGTGTGATTCACGACGGCAGCGGCAGCTTGAAGCCGCTCCAGCCGGTGGAGCGCCGCGTGTACGAGGCCATGAAGAAGATCGGCAAGAAGAGTTACGCGCGCATTCACAAATTCCAAGACAATCTTTCTTTGGGTCTTCCCAACAATTGGCGATGCCGTGCCGGCGCGCGGTATCTTTACATCTGCGAAGACGGCTTGGTGCATTACTGTTCGCAGCAGCGTGGATATCCGGCGGTCCCGCTGGAAAATTACACGCTCGAGGACGTGCGCCGCGAATACTTCACGAAAAAATCTTGCGCCCCCTATTGCACCGTGGCGTGCGTCCATCAGATTGCCACCTTCGACAATTGGCGCAAACCTCAGACCATCGCCCCGGTGAAACCGATTGCTGCTCCCTCGCCCCAGCCCGCTACCTTGAAAAACATCAACGAAGCCATGCAAGCGTAACCTGAAGAACTCTCCCGACCTCGCCGCGCTGAAATGCTACAATCTTGATTCTTAAAAATGCCGGACCTCTCCTCGAATTCCGAATTTCAGCCGCCTTGGTTTCTGCGCCAAGGTCACGTCATGACCATCGCCAACAACTTTTGGCCGCGGCGATTTCCAATTCTAGATGGCGCGCCGGTGGAGCAGCGGCTCTTTGATGTCGGCGAAGAATCACGGGTCCTGACGTTCTGTCATTGGCAGAAGGATCGCTCTGAGAAGCCGACCGTTCTTATCGTTCATGGATTGGAAGGCTCGGCGGAGCGTGGCTACGCAAAGGGCGTGGCCGAGAAAGCTTGGGTGGCAGGATTCAACGCCGTCCGGATGAACATGCGAAATTGCGGCGACACGGAGCACTTGTCTCCGACGCTTTATGATTTGGGACTGAGCCGCGATCTCGTGAGTGTATCAGGGACGATCTTTGAGGAATTGAAGAATCCCGCGGCGAAAATCTTTGTGATCGGATTTTCGATGGGAGGAAATCAAGCCTTGAAAATGGCCGGTGAAATGGGAGATCGGCCGGCGTATTGGTTGAAGGGCGTGGTCGCCATTTCCCCGGCTTTGGATTTGGCCGCTTGCGCCGCCGCCATTCACCGGGGATTCAATCGAGTTTATGAGCAGCGATTTCTTTTTTCGTTGATGCGCCGGATGAAAAAGAAGGCGCGGCTCTTTCCCCACCGGTTTCACCTCGACCCACGCCGACGAATTCGCAGTCTGCGCGATTTCGACGAAGTGTTCACCGGCCCGTATCAAGGTTACGGCGACGCGGACCGGTATTACGCCCTGGCCAGCGCCGTCCGCGCGGCGCATCAGATTCGCGTCCCGGCCCTCATCATACAGGCCAAAGACGATCCCTTCGTGCCGTGGCAATGTCTGAATCATCCGGGGATTCGAAACAATCCGCACATCCGGCTGCTGATTACCGATCACGGCGGACACGTGGGATTTCGCGCGGCGCGAAACGGCCATCTCGATCGCGGCGATGCCTATTGGGCCGAACACCAAGCCGTGGATTTTTGCAGGAGTCTGTAAGCGCCGCCGCTCGCCGCAGCGATCTTCTTGTCAAGCCGGCGCAATCGTAATAAGCTTCATCCCGCTTTGATGAATCCTTAAATTCTTTAGCGCGGCGCAAGCATGCGCCGCGCGTCTTGAGCCGAGGGGGAGAAGCGCGTCTATGGAACCCACGAATGATCAATCTTCATCTTCCGCAGTGTCGCACGTCATCGGCATTCTTTTGGTGGTGGCGACGTATTGGATTGTGCAGCACGTCTATCAGGCGGACATGCTCGGCGGAACGAGTGTTCAATCGAGCCAATGGCAACTGGGTTTGGGACTCGCTGGAGGCGGCTTGGTGGTGCTGCTGATCGTTCTTCCATTTCGTCGCCGCATGCGGCAAGGCGCCGCCAAAAGCTTCGAGCCGTGGATGGTGTTTCATAGTTACCCGGGCGTGGTTGCCGGAATCATTCTCTTGCACCACGGATTTTTTCATTTCAGTTTTGATCTGCGGGGAATC
>CAZIDA010000133.1:0-7936 GCA_964537865.1 uncultured Acidobacteriota bacterium | reverse complement strand
TGTTCAATATGCAGCGCGATGAACAGTGTCATATATTTAGTGCTCGGAGTAATAAATGAGCAAGGTGCCGAATATCATCGCGATCACTGATCTCCGCCAGGATTCCGCAACGGTGCTAAAACGTGTGCGGGAATCCAAGCAGCCCTTCTTCATTACGCAGCGGGGCCGGGCCGCGGCTGTAATGTAAGGTACAGAGGCCTATGAGCGAGGCGAGCGCGACCGGGAACTTCTGCGTATCTTGGCACGGGGAGACAAGGAAATTGCGGCTGGAGAAGGATATGACCTTGCGTCGGTGCTTGCCGATGCCGATGCGCTCCTCAAGGAAGATTGACTCGTGAAGGTTCTATTCACATCGACGGCCCGGAACCAATTTCTTGCGGCGCTGGATTTCATACGCCGGGACAATCCTTCTGCCGCTCGGCGATTTCGCCGACGGGCGGAGACTCTCCTCCGGAGACTGGTGAAGTTTCCCCATTCCGGAAGACCCATTCCCGAATTCCCTGACTTGCCACAACGGGAAATTATTGTGTCACCCTATCGTTTTTTTTATCGTACGGTGGGGAGCACGATTTGGATTGTTGCGGTTTTCCGCCTGTGGCGGACAGCTTCCAGGAAAGTCAAATAAGACTTGATGCGCCAAGCCCGTGCGTGCCTCCGATCCACAATGCGAGCGGGCGGGTCGTCCGCCGCTTGAGCGCAGTGTCGTTGGTCCGCACGCCAACACCGGTAATGCAAGGACCGAACGACCGAAAGGATTTTCCGGGGCTCATCAAGCTCCCAAGACAAAAACGGGAATCTGATAACGAGGATGAGTATGAGCAAGGAAATGAAGCCGCGTGGCGTTGATTTCTCGCCGCAAGTCTACGCGAGGACAGCGGGATTTCTATACCTCATCGTCATCGTGGGCGGCTTTTTCGCGGAGATGTTGGTGCGCCAACGATTGATCGTGGCGAACGATGCCGCGGCCACCGCCAATAACATCCTGGCGCATGAACGGCTCTTCCGGTTCGGCTTCGCCGCCGAGATCATTCCGTTGTTGTGTAACGTGCTGCTCGCGGTCATCTTCTACGAACTCTTCAAGGTGGTGAACAGGCTCGCCTCCCTGTTGGTGGTCTTCTTCACGCTCGTGGGGAGCGCCGTCGAAGGAGCCGCTTTGGTCGATCATCTCGCGCCGTTGATCCTGCTGAAGCGTGGCCACGACCTGGGCGTCAATCTCCAATTGCTGCAGGCGCAGGCGTACATGGCCCTCAGTCTGCAGTCGGTCGGGTTCGCCGTTGCCCTCACCTTCTTCGGTTGCTATTGCCTCGCGATCGGGTATCTGATTTTCCGGTCGGGCTTCCTTCCGCGGATTATCGGCGTGCTCATGACGATTGAGGGCGTGGCTTACCTGGCCAACAGTTTCGCCGACTTTCTTGCGCCCGGCGTCGCCAACCGCGTCTTCGGCTTCCTGATGGTTTCTGCCGTTGCCGAAATCTTGCTGTGCTTGTGGCTGCTCGTAAAAGGGCTGAATGTGGCGAAGTGGCGCGAGAAAGCAGGAGCTTAGCCAAGCTCTGTGCGGCCCAACTGAAGATGATCGGAAAACATAGCGACAAAAGATGGCTCGCCCCGATGGATTGGCGCACCCAAGGCACTAAAAATGATCCCATCGATTGGAACAGACTGCAACTTCGTCCTCAGAAGTATCTGGCCATGTCTTTCGCTCCGGCGGGGCTGCATACATACGACGCCGGATTCCCCGGGGCTAACGCCCCGGGCTACTCAATGTCGTCCCTTCGGGACTGTTGTCGGGGCAGACCTGCTGCGGTGGATATCTGCCCTACAGCACTATTTTCGCGCAGCCTTCTCAGTGTCGCGCTGAGAAACTCGTGAGGGTACAGCGGTTCTCTTGCTTCCGCCCGCACAAGCCGCTGCTGCGGCAGCGCGATCAAGGCATCAATGACCCGCTGCCGCGGCGCGCTTCTTCAATTCTTCCGGTGACACGTCTTCCACGTGCGTGGCGATGAACCAAACGTGTCCGAAGGGATCGGTCATCCCGCCGCGCCGGTCGCCGTAGAACTCCACCGTCACCGGCTCTTTCTGTTTGGCGCCGGCAGCGATCGCTTGCGCGAAGACCTTGTCCACATCCTCCACGTAGACGTAAAAACTCACCGGGCATCCGCCCGCCGACTCCGGACTCACCGCGCCGATCTCCGGAAACTCGTCGGCCAGCATGAAGATGGAATTGCCGATCTTGAGCTCGGCGTGCATGATCTTGCCCTGCGGACCCTCATGCCGCATAAGCTCCGTCGCGCCGAACGCTTTCTTGTAAAACTCCAGCGCCCGGGCCGCGCCTTTGGCGATCAAGTGCGGGGTTAGGGTGTGATAGCCTTCCGGAATCGGTTGGACTTTGTTTGCCATGAGCTTTCTCCTCTCTCGTTTGTTATTTCAAAAATTGGTAAGCGGGTAGGAAGATTGATGTGGTTGTGGGGATCAGCTTATGAATGAAAAATAGCGCAGCTTCGCCTTCAGGAAGCCAGAGGCATTTCACCATCGACGCGAGCGGCCCTCGCGGAACGTAGTGTGCGAGTTTCATCAACCCGTCCAAATGAAGATTGAGCCAGCATGATAATTCAGTTGAGGAAAGGAGACAAGCGGGGATTTGTCCAGGAAGCCGCGCACACTGGAAGCGAATTAGAGACTCTCTAGAACTGGAACGGTCAATTCACCGCAGAGACGCCGAGTACGCGGAGAATGCGCAGAGCGGGCCGGGGCCGCAATTCGCCGCGGTCCGCCGCGGCGGACTCAAGGTTATGTCGCTGCGACCTGAAAATCTTGTCAGAATAGCAAGATTCTTGAAACTTGCTAAGCAGAGAGGGCCAGCCATTCCTGTACAAGAATCCGGGTCGTCCGGTTTCACAAAAAAACCACGGGGCAACAACACCGTGGTTTCATTCTCACTTCACCTTGGTCGTCAAGCTGCCGATGCGGTCGCTGCCGTAATCGTAGAGCACCACCTTGAGGGTTTCGTTGGGCGCCGCCCTGGGGATGCGCAGGTCGTAAGGGATTCCATCCTTCATCACCTTCTGATAGGTCTCCGGCTTCAAATTCATTTCGCGCGCGTCCCAGTAGTCTCCTAAATATCTTCCTCGCTGATCGCCGTAGAAGAAGGTGATATAAACTTTACCTTGGTACCGGTCGTTCACCTCGTGGAAGGTCACCTCGGCCGGATCGATCCACAGCGACACATGAATACGGGTGTTCACAGCGGCGTTGTCGTCGTAGCGGGGATTCACTCTTATGCGAGAGCCGACCTCCTCGTTGGCAGCCACCGTGAAGTGAAGATCCTTGACCTCCGACGCGTATTGTCCCGCGGCCGCGATGCGGCTGTAGGAAAGAAACGCCTCGCGGTTGTAAGGCACCAGCGTCTGGTCGGCGTAATATCCGCCGCGATTATAGACATGCAATCCGGGACGATTCACGCTGACGGTGATGCGGCGATAACGTCCGTCCCAATGGGTGTCTTTGGGATAGTAGCCCAGCAGATATTCGGAGCGCGTGGTTTCGTTGATGGAGGAGAACGCCTTGGGAAGATTTTGATAGTAGAACGCTTGCCCGCCCGTCAACTGGGCCAAACTCTGCAGCCCCATCACCGCGAAAGTATATGCGGTTGGTTCGACGGGAGGCTTTGTCGGCGGCGTGGTCAGACCACCGCCCGCTATGTTGGGCCTGGGTGGCGGCGGCGGGCCAAAAAGATCTTCCATATGAATTCCACCCGTTTGAACGGCGTCGATCGAAACACGCGCGTCGTTGGCCACTCGCGCCATGTCGTTTTCATTGACGTCGCGCGGGTCGCCGATGTACCCTGGAAGAAACAATCCGCGCGGAGTCACGAGCAGCAAATGTTTTTCCCCCGGCATGTACCGGAGGTACTCGATCGCCGTAAATATGTTCTGAAGGTCCTGGGTTGTCGTATCGCTGGCTCTAACGAAATCGTCCAAGCGAAGATCAGAGACGGCGTTTGCTTCGACTTCCTCCAAAGGAGAGATGGCTTTTTCTCCAAGCGCTTTCCGGATTTCCTCGCGCTGCTTGATGTCAAGGGTCTGCTGAAAGTTTGTCGACACCCGCCCCGAATTCATCACTTGACCCGGAGGAATCTCGCGTGCGCCCAACTCTTCCGGCCCTTGAAAAATCGCGTCAATCTGTGATTGGATTGCCTTGGGAATGCTTTTATCTCCATAAATGGCCGCCAACCCACTCTCTCTCACGTGAAGCTCTTCTTCGATGAGACCGTTGGATTTTTTGTAGCGTTCCAGGAGATCGACGATCAGCCCATGGTGGGTGGTGAATCTCGTGGCGCGATTGTACGCCATCACCGCGACTTGATCCTGCGGCAAGAGTTCGTCGCGCACAAATTGGATGACGGCGTCAATCCCTTTCAACGGCGTTTGAATTTTCCCACGCCCCAGCAAAACCAAAAATGTCCGGCCGGTTTGCGGCTCCAGGTTGACGACCGCGGGAATTCGATTCGGGGGGAGTTTATTTTCCGGCAATGGCTTGAGCGCCGAGAAGGTTTGAAGCGAAAAGTGTTTGATCTCTTGGAGGACGCCGTCTTCGCGAAGGATGAAGTCATCCTTCTTCAGATTCAGCACCGGTTTCCCATTCTTATCGGTAACCCGGACATTCACCGGGATGAGGACAACTTGCACGCGGATGGTTCCCGGCGGACTTTGAGTTTGAGCTTGAACAGACCGGTCACCACACATCCACAGCATGGCAAAAAAGACCAATCCCGCAGCCAGCACTCGCACGAGACCGAACCGCGACGTCATTGGAATTCACCTCTACGGGGGATTTTCCTCCTTGGTACTGTCCGGTGAGATGCGCCGGACGTTGTCCGGGATGTTTCTCGATTCCTAAAACATCCCACGTGGGGCAGACAATCTTGTCTGCCCCGAAAATAGGTTTCGCTGGCCGTAACCCCGTTGGGGTTATCGCCTCGATTAACGTGAATGCGAACCCAGGGTAGCTCTCCGCCGCGGCGGAGAGCAACCCTGGGCTGGAGGACGCGTCCCCTTCGGGGACGAGCTTACGATCAGTTCCATCGGCCGCATCGTTTTCATTCCCTTGAGTGCGCCGCAGGCCCATGAGTGACTGCCCCGAAAATGGCCAAGGAACTCTTAGCGCAACCTCTGCCCGCCGCGGCGGGCGACTCGGCGGTGAATGGCCATCCCGGCAATCGTCACCAGGCTTCAATCTTTCTCTTCATTCAAAACTCAAAAGACCATCGCCCCACCATGGAAATTATCTATCGCATTTGACCCATTCTTTGAGAGAATAGGCGCGGTGGCTTCGGACGGCCTCCGTCACATCGTCTCCGGAAGAGCCTGCCTTCGATCTGAAATTCCGTTCGAGTCAATTTGGTTGAAGCGAATCTGAAAAGCAGGTCTTTCACCGGGGAAAAATCCGTTCCAAGGATACGAGGAATAACGGTGGATGTAAAGGCGATCTTCTGGGTGGCGTTGACGGCGCTGCGTCACAATAAGCTGCGCGCCACGTTGACCATTTTGGGAATCACCATCGGCATCGGCGCCTTCATCTGCACGGTCGCCATCGGCGAAGGCGGCTCGCGTCAAATTGAGGCCCAACTCGAAAGTCTGGGCGACAACATGATTTGGGTGGAGGCCGGCGGAAGAAACGTCAACGGCGTCCGCACCGGGAACGGCGCCACCAAGACGCTTCGCGTGGAAGACGCCGAAGCCATCCTGCATTCCGTTCCCCTCATCGATCATGTTTCGCCCAACGTCGACGGCCACATCCAAGTCGTCTATGGAGGGCAGAACTGGTTCACGCACTATCGCGGAGACAGCCCGGATTATTTGATCATCCGGCGATGGAAGGTTGCGAGCGGCGTCATGTTTACCGACACCCAGGTGCAGACGCACGCCGACGTGTGCTTGTTGGGCCAGACCGTCGTCGCCCGGCTCTTCGACCGCGAATCGCCCGTCGGCAAGACCATTCGCGTGGGTGGACTTTCGTGCCAAGTCATCGGCACGCTGGAATCGAAAGGCATCACCGGATATGGATTCGACCAAGACGATTATGTGTTGATGCCCTACACCACCGTGCAACGAAAGATCAAAGGCGTCGATTGGCTGGACGACATCTTCTGCTCCGCCATTTCACCGGCGTCCATTCCTCGGGCCCAAAAAGAGATTTCGGATTTGTTGCGACAACGACATCATCTGCGGCCGGACGAGCCCGACGACTTCAACATCCGCCATCCGGAAGATGCCTTGCGGGCGGAGGAACAAGCAAGTCACACCTTCACGCTGATGCTCGCCAGCATTGCCTTGGTGTCGCTGCTGGTGGGCGGCATCGGCATCATGAACATCATGCTCGTCTCGGTGACGGAACGAACGCGCGAAATCGGCGTGCGCATGGCTGTGGGCGCGACGGACACCGAGGTGCGCGGTCAGTTCCTCGTTGAGGCGGTGGTCCTGAGTTTGATCGGCGGCGCCATCGGAATTCTTTTTGGAATTTTTGCGACCATGGCGTTTTCCTCCATTCTCGCGTGGCCGACTTCGGTCTCCTTCGTCGCCGTGGGCATTTCCATTCTCTTCTCGGTGGGCATCGGAATTTTCTTCGGATACTACCCGGCCCGCAAAGCCGCGCTGCTTTCTCCCATCGACGCGCTGCGTTACGAATAAAATTTCTTGGAGTGCGCCCGTTTTGGAGTGCACCGGTCCGCCGCGGCGGAGCGCTTTGGATTGAATTGATGGAGTTATCCTCAAACGCATCCATCCGCGCCCTGAACCTCGGAGAGTTCTTCAAATGAATCGAATTCATCACTGGTATTGCCGTTCGTCGATTTGGAAGCGTCACGTTGAAAACGAACTCATGCCTTGGGCGCTTCGCGGAATTCCGCTCGAGGAACCGGCTTTGGAAATCGGGCCGGGGCCCGGCGTCACCACCGATTATTTGCGGCGCCGGATTTCTTCACTGACGGCGCTCGAGCGCGATCCGGCGCTTGTGAGAAAGCTGACCGAGCGGCTTAACCACACGGCGGTGCGCGTCGTCGAGGGAGACGCCGCCGCGATGCCCTTCGAGAGCGGATCCTTCCGCGGCGTCTTCTGCTTCACCATGCTGCATCATGTCCCTTCCGCTTCATTACAAGACCGGCTGATCGCCGAAGCAGCGCGCGTGCTCGAGAGCGGCGGCGTTTTCGTCGGCGTCGACAGCCGAAGCAGCGCGCGCATGAAGCTTTTTCACTGGTTCGACACCATGGTCATTGTCGACCCGGCTTCGTTTCCGGAGCGGCTTCGGCAAGCAGGTTTCGCGGAGGCCCAGGTGGAAGTGAAGGGCGGCACGTTTCGCTTCCGCGCGGTGCGGCCTTAGGATATGGAGGAATTCTGTTCCGAAAATAGATTTGGCAGCCCCGGCCGTTCTCGCCACGGCGGGCCGGGGTCTCTTGGCTGCCGTGCCGAAAGGCCTGCGAAGAATATCATTTTCATGCCCCTGGGTGTCCGCCGCGGCGGAGCGCATGAAGGACTGCTCCGAAAATTAGGAGAGAATGTTTGACATAACCCCGTTGGGGTTACTCCGTTGTCAGGACGATTCCAGATCCCGGGTTGCTCCGATGAAACCGCGCCTCTGAAGCACATCCCTGGCGGCGCTGACGACATAGCCATGACCGTGATTCGAGAATCATCTCATCCTCCACACCATCGAAGGGATTGTGAAGGCGACTTGGGCATTGGCGCCCCCTGCCTCGAAGAGGCAGCGGCTCACAGCCCAGGGTTGTCCGCCGGCTCTTTGGCGGACTACCCTGGGTAACGCAAAGCCTCATCGCGAGGCATACAACCCCGTTGGGGTTGTGAAATCATTTCTGGAATTTATTGCTGTCATCTCCCCAACGTAGCTCTCCGCCGAGGCGGAGAGCAACATTGGGCTTTGAGCC
>CAZIDA010000132.1:0-7948 GCA_964537865.1 uncultured Acidobacteriota bacterium | reverse complement strand
TTCTAGGATTTCTAGGATTGAACGGCGCCGGAAAGACGACCACCATTCGTGTGTTGCTCGATCTGCTTCGACCCACCGCGGGCCGCGCCCTCATCTTCGGACACGATTGTCAAGCGGACGGGCTCCAAGCCCGAGCGCTCCCCGGATATTTGCCGGGCGAATTGGGATTTTATTCCGATTTGACCGGCTGCGAGACGCTCGACTTTTTGGCCGGCTTGAGCCACCGCCCGGTTTCCCCGGACTATCGCCGCCTCCTTCAGGATCGACTCCAATTATCGGATCACGATCTTCACCGAAAACTCCGGGAATACAGCACCGGGATGAAACGCAAGTTGGGATTGATTCAAGCGCTTCAGAGCGACGCCCCACTGCTGATTCTGGATGAGCCTACGGAAGGATTGGATCCGCTGATGCAGGAAGCGTTCTACTCGCTGTTGGTCGAAGTGAAGGAGCGCGGTCGCGCAGTCTTCATGTCGTCGCACGTGCTCTCTGAAGTCGCGCGAACCTGTGATCGCGTGGCCCTGCTGCGTCAGGGCCAACTGGTTCTTGATTCCCCGGTGGATGAAATTCGGCGCATCGCTCCAAGACGAACGCGCGTTTTGTTTTCCGCCGACACTGCGTCGCCTTCCAAATTTCCGCCTGGCCATGAGGTCGTTGAAATCACGCCGCGGGAGTGGCGCTTACGAGTGGAAGGCCCGCTCGGCCCGCTGCTCGCCTTGTTGGCGGGACGGCCGGTTCACGATGTGGAAGTGGAGGAGCCGAAGCTGGAGGACGTCTTGATCAAGTATTACCGGGAAGGCGCGCCATGAATGCCTCTTGGATTTTGTTGAAGCATTCGCTGCGGCGGATTCGAACGCTGCTTCTGGTCATGGGAGTGGTGTTGGCCGTCTTTCAAGTTTTTCTCATTGTCGTCGCGCGATCGCTGTATCTCTCCAACGCTTTCGAACAGATCAACGCCTTGGCGCCGCCGTTCGCGCGAGAGCTGTTGGGGCCATCCATCGCGACCTTTCTGACGTTCACCGGGATTGTGTGCGTCGGGTATTTTCACATCGCGGTGATGGGCGCCTTGGTCGCCTTCGCCATCGCCGTCTCCACCATTCCCACTGCAGAAATTGAGCTGGGCTTCATCGATTTGATTTTGTCGCGCTCGCTGGCGCGCCATTGGCTGATCACGCGGACGATCGTGCTGCAGGTGATCTCGCTCCTCTTTCTATTGGTCATGATGCTGCTCGGCACGTACGCCGGACTCCGCGCCCTTTCGCCCCAAGAAGTCACCGGACCGAGCCGCGAATTGGTCTTGTCGCTCGCCGGAAATTTAGGATTGTTGATTCTGTGTTGGGCGGGAGTCGCTTTGGCGATTGGGTCCATCTCGCGCCGACGAAGCGTGGCCGGCGCGTTTGCAGGATTGTTGGCGTTGGTGACGTTTCTCCTCGATTATGTCGCGCGCGCCTGGAAGCCGGCCCAGTCGGTGGCTTGGCTTTCTCCGTTCCGCTACTTCAGCCCGTTCGATTTGCTCATGGGCAAGCCGCTTCCCGATAAAAACCTCATCATGCTTTCCGGAGTCGCCATCACCGGGTTTCTTCTTTCATACGTCTTCTTTTCGCGTCGAGACATTACGAGATGACCAAGCTGGTAGAACGGTGTGACGCCTTCGGGATTGCCCTGAAATCAGATCGGTAGGTTCGAGGCAAAAGTAATTCACGCAGCCCTTGCACGATCACCAATGCCCAAGAAGCACAACGAAACATGCCTCGAAGAGGCAGTGTCCCCCAGCCCAGGGTTGTCCGCGAGATTCATCGCGGACTACCCTGGGTGGCGAATATCACACAGTCCCACCCACAACCCCTGCGGGGTGGTGGCCTCTCTTGAATTCCCTGCTATCGCCCACCCAACGTAGCTCCTCCTGCGTCGGAGCAACGTTGGGCTTCGAGCCACAGCGCCGTTGGCGCTGGAATAGTTTCCTACAAAGAAGAAACTTGTCCTAATCCGATAGTGTTGTACAAAGCGGGAAACGAGGATTTCAAAGAGGAGAACGAACAATCACTTTCATCGACTTTATCATCTTGCTTCTCGTGGCCGGCATTGTCGGCTCCATCGGTCGAGCCATCGGCGGCGCCAGGCGCGGCGGATGTCTTGTCTCGATTGCGTTGGGTTTTATTGGGGCCGTGATTGGCGCATGGCTGGCCCGAAAGTTGGGGCTCCCGGAAGTTTTGAGCGTCGACATTGCCGGGACTCATTTTCCGATCGTGTGGTCGATCATCGGATCCGCTCTGTTCGTGGCCGTCTTGGGATTCTTGAACCGAGAAAGCAATTGAGCCGAACCGACCGCCCCATTTCAAAAGAAGATATTCCCTGAGTTGAAGACTTGAGCCGGCGCCGTGCTTCGGCGTCATAGCTGGAACCGATCGGAAGAACCAGCCCCGGAGCGATTCCTCCTCTCATCCCCGGTGAAAACATCGCCAAGCCTCGTCGAGAGAATCACTCTGACCAGGAGACATCAATTTACAAAATCGAGAAAGCGCCTGATATTACGCCATCTTCGCTCCCCAATGTGCGCTGTTTCGAGCGCGCGGTCGCACCGCGGATTCGCACATGCAGCAACAAAACCTTGCTCAAAAACTGTTTTCTCTCGCGAGCGATTGTCGTAGAATCCGTGCGACCCTCTCACAGAGTCGAAAATGAGGACATGGGAAGTTGTTGGATTTGATCCTCTTCTCTGCAGTTGACGCGTAACGCGCAAGGCCGGTGAAGCGTCTCTGTAGCAAGCCGGTGATTCGAGAAAAGGTCATCTCGATCAATGTCGCGTTGCGACGGAATGAGGGAGACCGCGACAGATTTCCCGGCGCGGTTTGATCCCACAACTTGGAGCAACAGAAAAGCATGAGCTTTCAAAATGAACTCGGTCCCACCGACGCGGGCGCCCCCTTCGGGTCGAGCGCGGCGCCGGCAAAGACATCGAGCAAAGCGCGTCGCTGGGTCGGCCTCGTCCTCGTTCTGGCGTTGATAGTTTTTGGATACGGCGCTTGGCGTCTCAGCGCCGCACGGCAAAGCGATCAAGCTTCCGGCGGTCCTCGCGAAAGAGGCGGCCCCAACAGCATGCCCGTTCCGGTCGTCGTGGCGCAAGCGCAACGAGCCGACATGCCGGTTTACTTGAACGGCTTGGGAACCGTTACCGCTTTCAACACCGTCACCGCGAAAAGCCGCGTTGACGGGCAATTGGTCAACGTCGCATTCCGCGAAGGACAGTTCGTAAGAAAGGGAGAGCTGCTGGCGCAGATCGATCCCCGGCCCTTCCAGGTTCAACTGGAACAGGCGGAAGGACAACTGGCGAAAGATGAGGCGCTGCTGCGCGACGCCAAGTTGAACGCCGAGCGTTACGTCAAGCTTTCTCGCGAAGGAGTCATTCCCCAGCAGCAAAGCGACACGCAAGTGGCCCAGGCGGCCCAATACGACGGCGCCATCAAGTCGGATCAAGCGGCCATCGACGACGCCAAGCTGCAACTCACGTATTGCCGCATCACGGCGCCCATCAGCGGCCGAATCGGATTGCGCTTGGTCGATCCGGGCAACATCGTTCACGCCACTGACGCGAACGGGTTGTTGGTGATCACTCAGCTCCAGCCCATCGCCGTCATTTTCACGCTGCCTCAAGATCAGCTTCCCGAGGTTTATCAAAAGTTGCGGAGCGGCGCGAAGCTTCCGGTGGATGCTTACGACCGAGACGACACCACGAAGATCGCGTCCGGCACGCTTCTCACAATCGACAATCAGATCGACCCCACCACCGGCACGTACAAACTGAAGGCGGTGTTTCACAACGAGGACAACGCGCTCTATCCCAACCAATTTGTCAACATGCATCTTTTGGTGGATACGCGACGCGGGTTGACGGAAGTTCCTACGGCGGCAGTTCAGCGCGGCCCTCAAGGCACTTATGTTTACGTCGTGGGCTCCGACTCCACGGTGAAGATTCGTCCTGTCACTGAGTCGCTGACCGTGGGAAATTCCGTCGGTCTGAGCAGCGGATTGCAGCCCGGTGAAGTTGTGGTCACCGACGGACAAGACAAGTTGCAGGACGGCAGCAAGATTGATGCGCGATCGCCGACGGGCGGACTGGCGAGTGGAAACGCTTCCAGCGGTGGCTCCCCCAGTTCCAGGGGTGGCCATCGCGGCGGTCAAGGGGGCAAAGGAAAGTCCCAATGAGTCCGTCAAAACCTTTTATTCTTCGCCCCGTCGCGACGAGCCTTTTGATGGCCGGTATTTTGCTGGCGGGTTTCGTCGCCTACAAGCAATTACCGGTGTCGGCGCTGCCGCAAGTCGACTACCCCACCATTCAAGTCTTGACGTTTTATCCCGGCGCCAGCCCCGATGTCATGGCGTCGGCGGTCACGGCGCCGTTGGAACGGCAGTTCGGGCAGATTCCCGGACTCAATCAGATGACCTCGACCAGCTCCTTTGGCAGCTCCATCATCACGCTGCAGTTTGTGTTGGACCTCAATATCGACATCGGCGAACAAGAAGTGCAGGCCGCCATCAACGCGGCTTCTCAGCTTCTGCCGCGCGATTTGCCGAATCCTCCCATCTACAGCAAGATCAATCCGGCGGACGCGCCGATCTTGACGCTGGCGCTCACCTCCGACTCGTTGCCGCTCTCGAAGGTGGAAGATCTCGCCGACACGACGCTGGCGCAAAAGATTTCGCAGTTGCCCGGGGTCGGGCTCGTAAGCATCAGCGGCGGCCAGCGTCCGGCCGTTCGCATCAAAGCGAATCCCACGGCATTGGCTTCGTACGGCTTGAGTCTTGAAGATCTGCGAACTTCTTTGGGCCAAGCGAACGTCGATCAAGCCAAAGGCAACTTCGACGGTCCGCAACAAGCGTACACGATCGGCGACAACGATCAACTCACTTCCGGCAGCCAATACGGCTCGCTCATCGTGGCGTACCACAACGGCGCGGCGGTGCGCTTGAGCGACGTGGCCACCGTGGTGGACAGCGCCGAGAATGTGAATCAAGCGGCTTGGGCCAACGACCAGCCCGCCGTCATCATGAACATTCAGCGGCAGCCGGGCGCCAATATCATCGGCGTAGTCAATCGCGTTAAAAATCTGTTGCCGGTCTTGCAAGCGTCCTTGCCCACTTCGGTGAAGGTGCAGCCGCTGACGGATCGTACTACGACCATTCGCGCTTCCGTCTCCGACGTGCAGTTTGAGTTGATGTTGACCGTGGCGCTGGTGGTCCTGGTGATTTTCCTTTTCTTGCGCAACCTTTCGGCCACCGTGATTCCGAGCGTCGCCGTGCCGTTGTCCATCGTCGGAACTTTCGGCGTGATGTATTTGCTCGGATACAGCTTAAACAACCTCACGCTCATGGCGCTCACTATTTCGACGGGCTTCGTGGTCGACGACGCCATCGTGATGATTGAAAACATCAGCCGCTACATCGAGAAGGGCGATTCGCCGTTGCAGGCGGCGCTGAAGGGCTCCGAACAAATCGGCTTCACCATCGTGTCCTTGACCGTCTCCTTGATCGCCGTTCTGATTCCGCTGTTGTTCATGGGCGACGTGGTGGGGCGCCTCTTCCGCGAATTCGCCATCACCTTGGCGGTGACCATTCTGGTGTCCGCAATCGTCTCGCTGACGCTGACGCCGATGATGTGCGCCAAGCTGCTCACCAGCGGCGAGAAACACAAGCAGAGCCGGTTCTACCAGAAATCGGAGGACATCTTTAACCGGATCATCGCCTTTTATGGGCGCACGCTGAAATTCGTCCTTCGATATCGCGGCGTCACGCTGGTGATTACGGCTGCCACTTTGGTGGCCACCATCATTCTTTACATTGTCGTCCCCAAAGGCTTTTTCCCGGTGCAGGACACGGGAGTCATCCTCGGAATCTCGGATGCCCCGCAAGATATTTCGTTTCAAGCCATGCAGAACCGACAGCGCGCTTTGGCGCGGTCATCTTGAAAGATCCGGCCGTTGAAAGTCTCTCCTCCTTCATCGGCGTTGATGGCGCCAACACCACCATCAACACGGGGCGCATTCAAATCAATTTGAAGCCGCTGGAGGATCGGCGCATTTCAGCCTCCGACGTGATCCGGCGTTTGCAGCCGTCGCTGGAGAAAGTTTCCGGCATCACGCTGTTCATGCAGCCGGTTCAAGATTTGACCGTGGAAGACCGCGTCAGCCGCACGCAATTCCAATACAGCATGGAAGACGTGGATCCGAAGGAGCTGGCATTTTGGACGACGCGCATGATCGAGCGGATGAAAACGCTGCCGCAGTTGCGGGATGTCGCCAGCGATGAGCAAAACCAGGGATTGCTGACGACACTCGACATCGATCGAGACACCGCGTCAAGGTTGGGCGTTCTTCCCCAAACCGTGGACGACACGCTGTACGACGCCTTTGGACAGCGCCAAGTCTCCACGATCTTCACACAACTCAATCAATACCACGTCGTGCTGGAAGTCGATCCGCAGTTCCAACAGAGTCCGGACGGGCTAAAAAATATTTACGTGCGCTCGGCCGCCAACTCGGTAGTCGGCTCGGCGCCCAACGCTTCGTCCGGCCCGACCTCCGGCCCGCCCATTCCGCTGGGCTCATTCGCGCACATGGTCACCGGGCACACACCGCTGACCATCAATCACCAGGGACAGTTCCCGGTGGTGACATTGTCGTTCAACCTGGCGCCCGGCGTTTCGTTGGGCGACGCCGTCAACGCCGTCAACTCCGCCAAGCAAAGCTTGGGAATGCCCCCCAGCGTTCAAACCGGTTTTCAAGGCACCGCCGCGGCCTTTTTGGCGTCTCTCAAGAATGAGCCGCTGCTGATTCTCGCCGCCATCATCGTGGTGTACATCGTGCTGGGGATTCTGTACGAAAGCTACATCCATCCCATTACGATACTGTCGACGCTTCCGTCGGCGGGCGTCGGCGCCATCTTGGCCCTGCTGTTGTGCAAGACGGAGTTCAGCATCATTGCCTTGATCGGATTGATCCTTCTGATCGGCATCGTGAAGAAGAACGCCATCATGATGATCGACTTCGCGTTGGAAGCAGAGCGCCAGGAAGGCAAATCACCGCTGGATGCCATTTACGAAGCATGCCTGCTGCGATTCCGTCCCATCATGATGACCACCATGGCGGCCCTGCTGGCCGGTCTGCCGCTGGCGTTGGGAACCGGGGTCGGCTCGGAGCTGCGTCGGCCGCTGGGCATCACCATCGTGGGCGGCCTGCTCCTCAGTCAACTGCTCACCTTGTACACCACGCCGGTTGTTTATCTGGCGTTTGATTGGTTGGCGCGACGCGTTCATTGGCGCATCGGAAATTCTCTGGATGAGGCGGTGTCGGATTAGAGCATGAACATCTCCGCCAATTTCTCCGCGCCCTTCATTCGCCGGCCTATCGCGACCTCATTGATCACCTTTGCGATTTTTCTGGGCGGCGCGGTGGCGTTTCGCTTTCTGCCGGTCGCGCCGCTGCCGCAAGTTGACTTTCCCACGATTTTCGTCAACACCGGATTGCCCGGCGCCAGCCCCGAGACGATGGCTTCCGCCGTCGCTACTCCACTGGAACGCCAATTTGGTCGCATCGCCTCCGTGACGCAGATGACGTCCTCGAGTTCCCTCGGCTCCACCAACGTGACGCTGCAATTTGATTTGAATCGCGACATCAATGCCGCGGCGCGAGACGTGCAGGCGGCCATCAACGCGGCGCGCGGTCAGCTTCCCGCGGATTTGCCCGGACAGCCGTGGTTTCGCAAGGTGAATCCGGCGGACGCGCCGATTCTGTTGCTGGGACTTTCTTCCGACAACATTTCGCGCGGTGACGTTTACGACGCCGCCGATTCCATCGTGGCCCAAAAGCTGTCGCAGGTGGAGGGCGTAGGGCAGGTGTTCACGTGGGGAAGCGCCCGTCCGGCGGTGCGCGTGGAAGTCGATCCCAACCAACTC
>CAZIDA010000131.1:0-7956 GCA_964537865.1 uncultured Acidobacteriota bacterium | reverse complement strand
TGATCCAAAGGTGGACACGCCTATAGCATACACGCTATAGAGGATATGGTCACGGTACTTTCGCGCTATCCGTGCGGTGCCGGACACGCTCACCCCACTTGGGTGGAGCAGGTGACCTCCCACAATCCGAACCCATATGCCGAGATCGAGGGACCGCAGCTACGCCTGGGCGAACCTGGCGAGATGGGCGGTGGGCGGCCTGCGTAGCTGCAGTAGCTATACCTGCTGGCTGTGAGGATTCCACATCCGCCCAAAAGAAGTCATCAGCTACTCTTCCGGATGCGATTCTGACCAGCCTTGTGGTTGCGGTCAAGCGGTAGTTCAACACCCTCCAGAGCCCCGAGAATCCTCAGGCCGATCGCATGTGCAACTGGCGGAGTCACCGCATTGGCGACCTGCAGAGGTTGCTCCGCTCTTGGCCCGCAGAACACATAACTGTCAGGGAATCCCTGGATTCTGGCTGCCTCACGAACTGAAATTGCGCGGTGAAGGGTCGGATGTACTGGTAATGCACGGTGCCCTGCAACGAGTGTCCTTGCCACGTCAGCCTCGAGTCGCCGGTAGGATATCGGCCCATCGCCGGGGCCAATACTTTTGATCTTCGCAATTACTCGCGGGGAATGACTCATCGTAGAAGCATTAAGCAGAACCTGCCCGTTATCCACCGGCAGATACTCGGCATCGACACCAGATCCAAACGCTGGGAGATCCTCTAGCAACTGTGCCACAGAAGGCGTGAACGGCAGTTTCGCATTCTCTTGTTCCCCTCGTATCCTATGTGTTGGTTCCGGCGCCACTACGGTCAGGCCATCGTCTCGGCGTGATCCAATAATGAAATACCTCCTCCTGTTTTGAGGAACGCCGAAAGATGAAGCCGTTAGTAAATGTGCGGCGGCCGAAAAGCCACGTGCTCGCAGGGATGCAAGTATGTTATCCAGGAAACCCGTGCCATTTACCCGTCGCAGTCCCGGAACATTCTCAAAGACTACGACCTTTGCTAGCAGATCGCTTGCTAGCCTGCTGACATGCCGGAACATTTGATTTCGGGGATCTTCAGGGCGCCTAAGCCCTGCCGCGGAGTACCCCTGGCATGGAGGTCCGGCCAGAATGACGTCGATGCTGCGCATACCGGGTGCGAGCTTTCGGATTGAGTCGCCATTCAGCTTTGTAACGTCTGTTTCTACAACGGGAACGCCGGGGTGGTTGGTACGGTATGTCTGTGCCGCATGTCGCTCGAGTTCAACCGCAAGTACCGTTCGAAAACCTGCCTGCGTAAATCCGCAGCCCATGCCTCCGGCACCAGAGAATAGGTCAACGGTCGTAGGTCGATTGTCGGGGGTACGCGCCACCTCCTTTTGCCCTGCCTGGCAGAAGGAAACTAATACGCAAGATCCGCAACGAGGCGCCTGGCTTCTGCACACTGTCCGGCCGTGGTGAACGAGATTGACATGGAGGCGCTTGCGCATATCGTCCGGGACGATCGCTTCGAAAGAATCGTGATCGTTCTTCCGCCCACGCGATTCCCGCAATTTGAGGCGCGTAAAGATTCGGTGAACGTGAGTATCAACAGCGAATTTCGAGCGGTCGAGGGCGTAGACCATCACACATCGGGCTGACTTTGGCCCAATCCCTGGGAGGCTCTGTAGGAAGCGGGCGACGTCCTGATCCGACATGTCATGCAGGTAGGAAAGGGTAAGGTCAGCTTTCGGCCTGGTTTTATGGAAACCTCTTCGTATGTTGTCCTCGCGCACGGCCGTCAGCAGCGCCTTTAACTGCACCGCGCGCTGCCGCTGAAATCCTCCTGGCCGGAGGATCGTTTCGACGTCACTGTTCGTCGCAGCGAGAACAGCATTCCATGTTGGAAACCGCTTCCTCAGCAATCGAAATATTGGACGGTAGACGCCTTCACGAGTCTGTTTCGCGAGGAGGATATATACGGTTTCAGCAAGCGGGTCTTCCACATTGCCGAGGTCAGCAGAGCGGTAAGTAACCTCCAATAGTTCGTCAACTCGCTCCAAGATGCCACGGAGAAGTTCGGGTTCTTTGGTTGCAATTTCTGCCGACCTATTCATTTGCTAAGCCGCATCCGCCAAGGTAGGCAAGGGGTAGATGGTGGTAAAGGGAGTTTCCTCGAAGGAATCTCCCCTTGGATTTCCTCGGACGCTGAAGGCGCCGATCTCCTCTCCTGTGCGAATCTGACTGAGCCATTGATGTCGAGATACTTCAGGGCTCAACCCGTGGATTCTGGAGTGGCGATCACCCGTGCTAATACGGACCATTAGCTTGCCGTTGCCAAGACTCTCAACGCCTTCGAGGTGACCAACGACGTCTTGTGACCAGTCCACGCTCGCCGATCGCGTGATTAAATCAAGATACGCTCTGCAGCCGGGCCGGTAAGGACAGAATTGGCAGGCCTCGGCGCTCGGGCTAGCCAGGTCTGATCCGATGTCACCGTCCTCGGCGATCCTTGCGTTCACTCTTGAGCGGAGTGCAGTCGCATCGCCAAAGAGTGCAGTGCTCTGTGCTGGTTCAAAGGGGACCTCGATCGCCTGACCGGCGAGCGGGACAATTTCGAGATGCGCCGGCCACATACCCACCGAGTCATGGTATAGAGCAGCGTAGAGCTTCAATTGATCTTGGTATGCCTCCTTCACCACCGGGGGGATGCCGACGGTGTGGTCAAATATAGCGCCGGATTTGTAATCCCTGATCACCGGACCTTCTGGCCTTGGTATGACTGCGTCAATCACTCCCCGCACCCGTCCGTCCGCACTCGAAACGGGGAATTCAAGGCCATATTGATCAGGGCCTTGCTCGGACTGGTTGGATGCGGGGAATGAATGAATATGGTGTAGGGCATCCAAAATCTCAGATGCACGAGCGGTGGCTTGGATGCTGCGCACCTCGAAGCTGGGCACCGTATCGCGAAGAGGAACCAGATGACGTTCAAGAGACGACATCCGCATGGTGGCCTCTGCGGCTGCTATCAATTCGTTCAGGCGAGAATCCACGGCGGCTGGATCATTACTGATAAGCCTGCCTTTACCGGCATCTTCGAGCAGTCTGTGTATTGCAGACCCGAGACGGGCTGCAGGCGATACGGGTAGTAGGGCAGCATTCCGGCTTGCTGCCCAGATTTCTTTTGCCGGACACAAACGCATAGCCGTGAAACGACTTGGAGAGATGCTCGGCATCACTGCCGCAGTCAGATCGAGATCGGGAGACTGCGGCTTCAGGATGCTTACCGTCCCAGTCGTTGGTATGCCCAGCTTGGACGTCGCAGAAGGTTAAACGTGTCCATATGGCGGACGGCGTCGGGTCCGCATGTGGCTTGGGCTTCTGCGAGTAGTCCAGTTGGAGTTGTGGTGTCCCAGAGTGGATGGGTGAGGATTACCTGCTTGATTCCCACAGTAAAACCTGGCAGTGGCCCAAAGTCGCGAGGAGTGCATCCAAATGCGCCGCAAAAACTTCCTCGCAACTGCTCAGCGAATACCGTCCATCCTTGTAAATCTGGCGTCGCAAATTCCCCATCGAGTCCGCAGGTAAACGTGGACTTACCAAGGCACCTGATTAGCGTCAAGCCGAGGCGCCAATCCAAGAGCCCGTGGTAAACCATATTGCGGTATTGACGTAAGCAGTCATACCCGGATGAATCGCACTCAATACGATGTTGGTCTGAGGTCAGTTCACCAATGAATGATCCTCTCGGTTCCGACACGCTTGTCATTCGAGAGAGGAGCGATGGCCACTCTTCATGTATCCACGAGACGAAACCGGCGCCGTTGGGAAGATGATCGCTTAGGACGATCTCGCCTCCGACCGAACCATCGTGAAGTGGTACCTGCCGAACATCGCTTACGTCAATTTCGTCAGGATCGATGTCGAGGAGTTGGGCGGCGGTAGAGCGCAAGATAAATGCAGCCGAATAATACGCAGCTTTAACTGCGCCGGAAGATCGACTTGGATCTAATGACAACCCACGCTCAGAGGATGCGGGTTGGATGCGCAGGACGTCAGTTGTCTTGGGCGCCGCTAGAGCTATCCGCTCGGGCGGGCCACTAGAGGTGAATGCCACTTGATCTGCCGCCTGAAATCTCTCGTCGATCCATTGCGAATCGTGCCACAGGTTACCTCTCGTTGTGGAACCGAGGCCTCCAGCAAAGAGGTCGCCACGCCGATCATTAATCCTGTAGACACGACCGGCGGTGGAGAACCCAAGTCTGGTGTTGGTTGAAGGCACGATTTCACTCGGGCTTGAATCCGACTCCGCAGCGCTTGCCGAGCCGGATACGACTTGATCGTTCTCCTCTTTGGCGTCCTCGCCTGGGCCGAAGCTCGTACGAAACGCAAGTGGAACCACGAATTCGAATCGCCGGAACGGAGGGTAATCTGTCTCGCCCTGACCGCATTGAGCGCAAATGTCGCGGTTGAATGGAGTTGCCGACGTCTCCGTGGAGTGACAGTTCTCGCATCGCGCCATCCAACGTCGACCTGGTATCGGGTCCTGTGTTGCCGGAGTGAAGGCACCGTTTCGGAATAGGAGAGCGGACGTAAATCCAACGGCGCGGTGAATTCTCTTATCTTTGGTTATCTCGGAACCGGGGGCAAATTCCGTCACGGCAAGGTCGAGATCTCTATCGATGGTGTACGCGCGTTCTCCTGCGATTCGGTGATACAGGAGGCGGGATCGAGACGGCATCCCGAACATCGGCAGAACGCCTCCTTCCGCCAGTCGTTCCGCCAATCCATCGCCAGTCAACTCCGAGTTGGCCACAACAGCAGCGATCTTCTGTGGCAATGATCCCCGCGCGAATGTCACCAGCTGGCTAGGGTCAATTCGAGGTCCGACACCCCGCAATAGGTCCGTGGCGATCGCTGAGACGTCCTCCGAGTTCTGTATGTATGCATTGACAGCCGCTTGACGGGTGGGATCGGCTGCCCAAGCAGCGCCCAGGCCGAATTCACCGTGAGTATCGGGTGGCACCGGCCCATCCCACCACTGCACTCCGGCGTGCTGAAACGCTCCGTGGAGTACCTCCTTCGCCATCAATCGCTCTGCGATCTCAACACGGCCCATAGAGAGAAATGGAACGGGGGGCCTCGATCGTGTGATCTGCTCCGGATGCCGATAGTAGAATTCGTCGTGGCTCCGCCCTCGACACAGTGTCAAAACAACAGCAAACGCTTGGCCGCGACGTCCCGCACGGCCAGCACGCTGCTGATAGTTGAAGCGCATTGGCGGCATGTTTGCCAGTGCTACCGCCTGTAGATTCCCAATGTCCACACCGACTTCCATTGTGGTTGTCACGCTCAGCACATCGATTTCGTCAACCAAAGGCTCGAGCGGTTCAGCTTGGTCAGGAAGCTGCACCACAATGCTCCGGAAGAGCCGCTGCCTTTCCGCCTGGTCATCAGTCTGGGCGGTCAACTCTTCGGTATGGAGGCGAATCGGCTCGCGGTGCGCAATGGCTTCCTTGGCATAATAGTTGCGATCATGAAGGTCGGCACACACGGCATCGGGGTCGCTCGCTAGTGCCTTACGGCAATTGGTACAAGCTCCGGGGTTATGAAGGTGGCTCCGCCTGCATGACTGGCAGGTCCACACCGGGTCGTTCGGAGTCGCTACACGGATCGCAATGCGGCGAGGGTCAATGACCAAATTGGCATGCCCGCCCGTCTCGCAGACTGCACGGCGGACGGCATCGAGAACGGCACACTCGCCAAGTCCATGATTGCGCGCGCAATCATGGACAAAGTTGCGCAGTTTGGCTCGCGCGTCCTCCCATCGTGGCCATTCGCGGAGGGGATATGGAGATGGCTCACGTGGATACCGGTACAGATCACCGAGTACTCGGACCGTTGCAGAACAGATGCTGCTCAGGACATCGGGCGAGATGCCCGCACCGTTACCAGTACGTTCGTAGGTTGTTGTGTCGAGATCCAGCGTCGCGTACCCAAGCCCCGCAGACTCGAAGCCAAGGTACAGCCTCCCGAAGAGAACGTCACATATTTCTGACATGACTTTGGCCCGCAGCTTGGTGCGTCGTTCACTAGCCTCTGGAGATAAGTCTGCCCGCCACCCGGATTCGGGAGTCGCGAAATCAAACAGCTCGATCCAACGGTGATAGCGCCTATCAAACTTATAGCTCTGGTAGAGGACGTCATTGCCACTCGGGTTTACGCCAATGCTCTTGAGACGGCCAATCACAGCTCCGGGTTCCTCTGGCGTCGACGGATCGAGGGATTCGAAGAGGCCGCGCAACGGCACGGTGCGCGTGTTCTTTACGTGCACTAACCTATCCAACTCGCGCGAGGCATCTGCACGGCGACGCTCTAACGCAGCGACCATGCCACTATCGGGAAGTATTGGTATTTCCGCCGTGGCGGTAGCGATCAACTCCTTGAGCGCTACCATGCCCCCCGGAGTCTTTCCAGCAAAACGTATCGCCGGTGCAGACCTCACATCACCGAATTCCCGGATCTCCGTTGCGGCCGTTGGTTCTTCGATTGCCGCACTAGATAAAGCTTCGTACATCACTTGACGGATTAGGTCGGGGTAGTGGGATCGCTCGATCCCATTCGCAAGTCCCGCAGCCTCCTTTCGGCTGTCAGAGAAAACCACGAGTTTTCGCGACTCCCCTGACGGTATGAAGTAGAAGAGTTCCTTCGACAATAGCTGTGTCAGCTTTGAGAAACCTGTTCGAAACCCGCGAATTGGTGAGCGGCGGAATTGCTTCTTGTTGTAATCCTCGGCGCAGCGCGGGCATGCGGCTGGGAGGGCTCGGACTCGACCAGGATCCGAAGTATTTGCCACAAACATGTATCCAGAGATCCATGCACCATTGCCATTTGGTGGGCCCAAGCGAACGCGGCCAGTTGCCGGATCGAGTTGCGCGATTGACCACGTTGCTGGCTCGCGCCGATCGTCAGTACGCGGCTGCTGCCATGACTCGGCGTCGGGATTTAAACTCGATGACCCAACTGGCCAGAACACTCCATACTCTGAATAACTGCGACGATCAACAAAGCGGTCTACTTGACGGTCTGGGATTCCCTCTATATCTGGATCGCTACTCAGCAATTCCCATCCACCGCCATCCGGAATGCTGAGCCGGCTACCGCCAAACAAGGTTGTCCCGCACTGTTCGCAATAAAGCATTTCCAGCACGCGATGGCGCTGGCTCGACCCGCAAAGAATGCGCGCCTCGGTGAACAGCCGTCCTGCGGTTCGACCGTCGCCTACTTCATCGTTCATGCAGCCACACCCCGGGGATGTACAGGCCCACAGTCCTTCGACATTGCGAAAGAACCAGTGCAGTCGAAAAGATGGCAGTTGCGGATCATCTGAGAGCCCCTATGCGGCGCCTGTCTGGCTTGCCACTAGGCTGCCGGTACTCATGGCCGGCTACGGGCGTCGATCCGGTGTATCGCCCAAAGTACACACGGTTACCTTGCCGATGATCCATTGCCCATTGCCGGGCCGCCGGAGAATCCAATGCTCGCCGCAACCGGCTGAGCTGATCCTCTACAAGCGCGTTCATCGGATAAAGGATCAACGCGCGCACTGCCGCAGGTCTGGTTTCGTGCGCTCTCTGCGGTATGCGCAACGATCGTTTTATGCGACGCTTATTACCGGCCAGTGGTATACATTCATCCCGCCAGGCATCACTCGACCACCAGTCATTCCAGTGGGCTGGGGTGTCTAACGGCGGAGACCATCCTCTTGATTCTTCCGCAAGGTATGCAAAAAGAGGGAGCAAGAACGACTCAGTCTTCCCGGATCCCGTGCCAGCGGTTACAACGCAGTTCTGTCCTGCCGTCACCTTGGTCAACATTTCCAGTTGGTGGCGACGGAAAGCGAGATCTTCAAATAGACCGCACCGCGCCAGCGCAACGAAGTCGGCGAGAGCCTCAACTTTCATACTAGGAAGGTCCGCAGATGACAGATCTTGGAGT
>CAZIDA010000130.1:0-7990 GCA_964537865.1 uncultured Acidobacteriota bacterium | reverse complement strand
ACCATCCTCTACTCGAACGATTTTCACGCGGCGGTGGAACCCATGACGGCCACCTGGCTGGTGGATCAACCGCCCATCGGAGGAATTCGCGCATTCGCCGGATGGATCCAAATGATGCGCCACACGCAACCCAATGTCTTCCTGTTCGACAGCGGCGATTTGTTCACCGGGCAGGCAATCTCTTTTCTGAGTCGCGGGCAGGCTTTGATCGAGATGGGGAGGACCATCGGTTTCGACGCCGCCTGCTTGGGAAATCACGAATTCGATTACGGGCTGCCGGCGGCCGAAAGCTACATGAACGGCGAGCCGTTCCCGGTGCTTTCCGCCAATCTGTTTTACAAGAGCGATGGGCGGCCTTTTGCGAAGCCTTACGCGATTGTCGAAAGGAACGGCATCAAGGTAGGCGTGATTGGAATTTTTGGGCCCGATGCGGCCTCCGCCACTTTGCGGTCCACTTGGGACACGCTTGAAGTTCGCGATCCCGTCCCGATTCTCCAGAAGCTGGCGCCCGAACTTCGCCGCCAAACGGATCTGGTGGTGGTTCTCGCGCACGAGGGCGAGACCGGCCCGATGCAATCGGATGCCGAGGCGCACCCGGAGGTGCAGCGCGATTTCAATCGGGACAAAGCCGTCGCCGCCGCCGTGCCGGGCATCGACGTTTTTGTGGGAGGACACGCCCATCGCGGCATCGAAGTCCCCTGGGTCAGCCCCGTCACCGGAACCATCATCGTTCAAACCTATGGCCGCGGAACCACGCTGGGAGTTCTCCATTTGACTCTGGATCGAGCGACGCACCGCGTCGTGGGGCACCAAGGCGCGCTCGTGCGCGTCATGGATGGAGTCTTCCCCACTCCGCCAAAGGTGGAAGCCGTGGTCAAAAAGTGGGAGGATGAATCCGAACGCAGCGGCAAGGAAATCATTGCGCGGACGTCAACGCACTTCACGCGGAATTACGACGGCGAGTCAACCCTGGGCGATCTGATTACCGACGCCATGCGATGGAGAACAGGCGCTCAAATCGCCTTCGAGAATGCCGGCGGCATCCGGGGCGATCTGCCCCTCGGCGCCATCCGGCGTTATGACGCCATCTCCGCCTTCCCCTTCATCAACACCGACGTCGAGATGGAACTGACGGGAGAAAACATCCGGTCGATTCTGGAGCAGTCTCTCACGCTAAAAACCGGGATGCTACAGCTTGCCGGATTGCGCGTGACCTACGATTTGCGCCGGCCGGAGATTCATCGACTGGTGTCCGTCGAAGTGGGGGGTCAACCGCTCGACGATCAGCGCGTCTACAAAGTGGTTGCAACCAGCTTCATCGCTCAAGGCGGCGATCACTATCGCGCTTTCCTCGAGGGCGCGAACGTTCACGACACCGGGGAGTTGCTGTGCGACGTTCTAACCGCCTACGCGCGCCAAATGCAGACGCTTCAGAAACCGTCCGGCGAACGACTCATCGAACTGCCCCGAAAATAGCCTGGGTTTCTCCGCGCTACCTCGGCCCGCGGCGGCGGGGCGACTCCGCGGTGAATGATCGCCCCGACAAGCCAAACAGTTTCATTGCCCCGGGTGCGCCGAGGGGCATGACTTACAACAACCATGAACCGGATCGGTTTGAATCGATCAGCCGCTCGTCCACACAGAGGATGGGTTTCCCAGCCCAGGTTTGTCCGCCAGCTTTCGCTTGCGTCCGCCGGGTTTTTGGCGAATTGGGGGATCGGCGGACCACCCTGGGTATCGGATCATTCCACCGACACAACACTGAAGGTGTCGTGTCAAATGTTCCTTCCTATTTTCAAGGCAACACCGCACGGGCCGCTGTCGCACCCAACGGAACGAAAATGCTCCGCGGCACTTGCACCAAGAACGTCCTCGTCGCTGAAAGCGACGACTACAACAGCCCAGGGTTGTCCGCCTGCTTTCGCTTGCGTCCCCCGATTTGGGGGGATCGGCGGACCACCCTGGGTATCGGATCGCCGCAGCGACACAACCCTGAAGGTGTTGTGTCAAACGTCCCTTCCTATTTTTCGGAGCAGACGGACTGGGTTTGACTTGTGTCCGGATGCCACCCCGGCCCATCACCGATCACTGGCTTCCGTCGGTAGGAATATTAAGAGGAGGATTGAAAACAAAAACCACAGCCACCTTTGCGCGCAAAGCCTCTCCCTGAAGCGTCGCTGGTTTGAACTCCCAGTTTTTGAGCGCCCGGAGAGCCTCGTCGGTTAGGCCAGTGATCCCGCGGATGACTTGCGCCTCCTCAGACTTGCCGCTTTCGTTGATGGACGCCTGCAACACAACGGCTCCCCACGCAACGCCGTTGATTGGATACTGGGCGTACGAAGCCGCGATCACTTCCGGAGGCTGGAATTGTGAATCTTCCTCGCGATGGATGGGTGGTTCCGTGCCCGGGAGAAGGGCGCTACCTTTGGGATTGTTGAGCGGCGGATTAAACGTAAACGCCACGGCCATTCTTGACGGCACCGGTTTGCCTTCGCTCGTTGCCGGCTTGAACTTCCACGTCTTCACGGACACAGTGGCCAGGGACGTGAGGGACTGAACGTCCTCCCTTGATCTCACTTCTTCGACCTTGCCCGTTCCATCGATCTCAACATCAAGCACAACCGTTCCCGACATGGTGCTTCCTTCCGGGTATCGTGCATCCTTGGATGAAACAACTTCGGGCGGATGGAATCGTCCTTTTTCTCTCTCCTGGCTTGGAGGCTGGGCGAGCGAGAAGCCGGATAGAAGCAGAAAGACGCCGATCGTTTCAAAGGCCATGCGCATAGTCGGTCGATTCATCGTCATCCTCTGACGCTGCGGGCGCCGCAAACACGCGTCGTTGACGCCGCCACACCGGGATGTCATCAAAAGAGGAACCACGAATCCCCCCAGCGGAAGCTGGGGGATCGTTCAGGTGCAACCTATCTCCAGCGCGTTTCTTGGATTCGAATCCCCCCGATCCACCGCGGTGGATCGGGGGATCGTTCAATTCCAACCTGCGTCTCATGATGCCAACACGCCCGCCTCACCTCGTTGGGCTCTTGCTGGATCGCTTACTGTACGGGACGTTCTTCGATGGTCCTCGATGTAGGATCTGAACCATCCACCACCTTCCGGTGGTGGGATTCGAGTCCTCAACATGGCCTTGATCTAGGCCGGAACTGAACGATCCGCCACCTCCCGGTGGCGGGATTTCAAGATCGCCGCTCGATGAAGGATGGTCGGGCCATCATGCCTCACTACATTCTCCGATTATCTATAGAGCCGTCGCATGGGAATTCGGCGCCCAGAAATTCTCTCATCAAGAGAGGAATGCCGAATCCCCCCAGCGTAAGCTGGGGGATCTTTCAAGTGCAACCTACTCCAGCGCGTTTCTTGGATTCGAATCCCCCCGATCCACCGCGGTGGATCGGGGGATCGTTCAATTCCAACCTGCGTCTCATGATGCCAACACGCCCGCCTCACCTCGCTGGGCTTTTGCTGGATCGCTGACCGTGCGGGACGTTCTTCGATGGTCCTCAAATAAATTCTGTCATCAAGAGAGGAACAACGAATCCCCCCAGCGTAAGCTGGGGGATCGTTCAGGAGCAACCTATCCCCAGCGCGTTTTGCTGATTCGAATCCCCCCGATCCACTGCGGTGGATCGGGGGATCGTTCAATTCCAACCTGCGTCTCACGATGCCAACACGCCCGCCTCACCTCGCTGGGCTCTTGCTGGATCGCTGACCGTGCGGGACGTTCTCCGATGGTCCTCCAAAGGCGGGACTTGAACCATCCACCACCTTCCGGTGGTGGGATTCAAGTTCTGAAAACGGCCTTGTTGTAGGCCGGAACTGAACGAACCGCCACCTCCCGGTGGCGGGATTTCGAGATCGCCACTCGATGAGGGATGGCCGGGCCATCATGCCTCACTATAATTCTCCGATTATCTATAGAGCCGTCGCATGGGAATTCGGAACCCAGAAATTCTGTCGACAAAAGATAAACCACGAATCCCCCCAGCGTAAGCTGGGGGATCTTTCAAGTGCAACCTACTCCAGCGCGTTTCTTGGATTCGAATCCCCCCGATCCACCGCGGTGGATCGGGGGATCGTTCAATTCCAACCTGCGTCTCATGATGCCAACACGCCCGCCTCACCTCGTTGGGCTCTTGCTGGATCGCTTACTGTACGGGACGTTCTTCGATGGTCCTCGATGTAGGATCTGAACCATCCACCACCTTCCGGTGGTGGGATTCGAGTCCTCAACATGGCCTTGATCTAGGCCGGAACTGAACGATCCGCCACCTCCCGGTGGCGGGATTTCAAGATCGCCGCTCGATGAAGGATGGTCGGGCCACATCTCAACGGGCGGATGAAGGCCTGAGCAGCGAACGCTTTGAGATCCAAAGGATCGGGATCGAGCCAACCCCGATGAGGACTGCTGAGTGAATTGGGGCCATGAACTCGCTCCGTCGTGGCGCAGCTTAACGACCCAAGCTCAGCGACGGCGGCCACGAGGCGCGCCGATTGCAACTGCGACGGCCCGCCGCCGTTCGCTGCAGCGCATGGTTAGGTGTCATGGTCGAACACAAAATCATAACTGAGCGTCGGGAGGAACGTAGCCAATCTTCTTGGCGAAGGCCAACTCAATGACACCAATCTTGGCCGGCAAACCGGTGAATGATGCGACTAGCGGCCAAATCAACGCCACAACTCCGGCGGCAATCTGATGATGGAAAAACAAATAGATGCTGCTGCCAATCGCGGCTGGCCACTTCAGCCAAACCACAGGAACAACAACTGCACCGGCGAGATGAACGCTCACGAACGAATATCGGACGAAACACCAGAGAACCCCCAAAATGAAAATCGAAAGCACGACAAGATACCAGGGAAAGAAGATGAACAGAATCGGTGCGATGGGCTGTGAAAGATAAGCTGGGAAAGCGCCCCACTCGATGGCTCGAAGCCACAACCATCTCCTAATTTCATCATGGGTGTAGCTCTCGAAGCTCATGGTGCGAATGACACCCAACAATAATTATACAGTCTGTACAAAACAGCAAAAGCAGACTGTTTCTTTCTGGATAAGACAATTCGGCATTTTAACGTCAATCCTTAAAAACCTTCTAATATCTGAGGCATATCCATCATCACCAATTCAATGGCCCGGTCTTATACAGACTGAATAAGATGGCTCATAGGCCATCTCCTGGACTGCGAACGCCGTGGCCGCCTTTGTTGAGGACATGTGTATAAATCATGGCCGTGCTGACGTCTTTCTGGCCCAGCAGTTTCGGTCGCGGCGCGCGCTGGAACCGGTTTTAGTGCACGAAACTCCGGACGGTTTTCCTGCCAAAAAGAATTTGTCGATTGGGGAACGCGAGCAATCATAAAGCCATCCATTCGACGGGGGAACGCCAAGCCTCAACGCGGCACCGGAATACAGGCGCAGTATACGCTCACCGAAAATACGAGACAAGAATTTCTGGCGTGCGGGTTTCCGCAAACTCACGTCCGGGCTATCGATTACCGAGGTCTGTCGTCCCTGCGGGACTGGGGTATTGGATTTCTATTTTGTCCGCGTTTCCCGGCGCTTGCGCGCCGGGCTAAAGATCTTTCATTCGCCTGCGGCGAATTTGGAGGACCTCATCCTGCTCTTCCCAGCCGATTCATCCACCAGCGTGAAAAGGTTGAGACGGTGATTCCTAACGTGAAGCCTTCGTCCCGCTTCGCAAATCAAAGATGCTTGGTCGTAGACATCCCTAATTCTGCGCGCAAAGAAAAGTCCTCCGCGAGGAGGACGCAAGATCTTTAGCCCCACCCGTGAGGGTGGGGAAAGGCAGGCAATCGATCGATTGCAGTCCTCCGCAGGAGGACGACAGAAAAGGATCTCTCTCGCGCGACATCGCGTTTCCGAATCAAATGAATCTGTCGTCCCCGCGGGAGTGAGATATTGGGCCTCTGTTTTGTCGCGCGTTCCCGGCGCTTGCGCGCCGGGCTAAAGATCTTTCGTCCGCCAAGGGCGGACTATCGTCCCGCGGACCCGTGCGCCTGTCCCTCGATCTCAATGAGGGATCGTCCGCGGGAGAGTGAGGCTCCTTCCGATTCGCTTGCTCGTCGTTGACGCCTGTTGCCGTTCTGAACCCGAGGAAGGACCCACGAACGCCGAAGAGCGGCGTTCGTGGTTACCAGAGCAAAATTAACAGCACTGGTAGCCACGAATCCGCCCGCTCTTTGGGAGGATTCGTGGGCTTTGGTTTCATTTGCACTTGATTCTTGCGTCCGTCTTGAAATCGACGAAAGGCCCCCGATCCCCAACAACGGGATCGGGGCTACCAAAACATTCGCAAGGGACAGAAGAACCCGCGAATCCCCCGAAAAGCTGGGGATTCGCGGCTACCACTGCCCTTCGACCCGCAACTACTTTTTCGTGGGGCGCACGACCACGACCATGAAGGAATCGGGCTTCATCGCGGGTCGAGAGTGCGGTTCGGCTGGGGGTTCCATCTCCGCGGTCGGGAGATAGATGGCATGAGTGCTGGGATCGACGTCCATGGTGCGCGCGCCGGGTCGCGTCTCGAGTTTCTGGACGACTTCAAATTTCCCCGGTGAAACTTCGCGGGCCACCGTAAGCGAGCCGTCGCGGCAACTCGCAAAGATGTATCCATCGAATCGCGTGGCGTCGACGCCCGCGCCGATGGGAAGGTCGGCCAGAATCTTGCCGTTCTCGGCGTTCATCACGATCAGCTTTTGCGGGTTGCGGCAACCGATGAAGAGGAGATGATGCGCGCGATCCATGGACATGCCGACCGGCGCGCCCCCGGGCGCGGTCGGCCAGCGGTTCAGCACCTTCATCGTCTTGGTGTCGACCACGGCGACTTCGTTCTTGTTGACCAGGTTGATGAAAACTTTTCCGTGTCCATCAGAGGTGAGAAACTCCGGCTTGCCGCCCAACGCGACCGCCGGATCGGCTTTGCCGGTCTTAGGATTCACGTTCGGTGAAATGGGAATCATCACATTGGCGTCGCCGCACACCACCAGCACTTTCCGGCTGAAAGGATCGTAAATGATGCCGTCAGCGTCGATGTCGGCTTTGATCTTGCCGAGCACCTTGTAAGTCTTCAAATCGAAGATGGTGACGGAAGCGTCCTCGCCGTCGGAAATGAATCCCCGGCCGACGCTGGGGACCAAAGCGACGCCGTGGTTGCGCTCCTGGCCGGGAATATCGGCGATCAGCTTTCCCGTCGTTTCACTGAGCACCAGGGTGTGCGTGGTGCGCGGAACGAAGAGAAGCTTGTGCGCCGCATCGACGGTCATGTAATCCCAGAGGCCTTCCCCTCCCACATGAAACGTCTGCGCCACATAGTACGGTCCCGTCTTTGCCGCGGCCGGCGGTTGCGCTTGAAGCGATGATGCGAAAATCAAAACAAATGCAAGCGCCAAAAGAACAATTTTCATTTTGCTCATATTATTCTCCTATCAGTTGAGTTCATGAAATGCTCGGGTAGCCGAGGTGCGCTGTGAGCACCTCGGATGTTCGTCTCGATCACTACTCCAAAAATAGAAGGACGATTGACACAACCCTTTCAGGTTTGTGTCGCTGGGACATTCCGTACCCAGGGTAGTCCGCCCAAGAGCTGGCGGACAACCCTGGGCTGGAGGACGCGTCCCCTTTGGGGACGAGATGGTTCTATCGTCACCGTACCCCACCCTCGCTCTCCGCCTACGGCGGACAGAGCAGCGGGCGGGGCTACAAATATTCCGGCCCGTGCCTGCATTGGAGCGCTCCGATGGTTTTCGTGCCTTTGGGTAGGCGACCTCTTCGCCGCATAAAATGCTCGGGTAGCCGAGGTGCGTTCTGAGCACCTCGGATGTTCAATTCGATCACAGTTCCGAAAAAAGAAGGAACGTTTGACACAACCCGCCGCGCGGGTTGGGCCGTTGGTGACGATTCCGTACCCAGGGTAGTCCGCCCAAGAGCTGGCGGACAACCCTGGGCTGGAGG
>CAZIDA010000129.1:0-8023 GCA_964537865.1 uncultured Acidobacteriota bacterium | reverse complement strand
CCGTCGATTGTCCGGCCGGTCCCATGGAAGTGGTGTTGGCGCCGGGATGGCCGGGGATTTTGCTGCACGAGGCGATCGGTCACGGCTTGGAAGCCGACTTCAATCGAAAAAAGATTTCCGCTTTCAGCGGCCTGATCGGCAAGCGCGTCGCTTCCGAATTGTGCACGGTGATGGACGACGGCACGCTGCCTTCGCGGCGCGGCTCTTTGAACGTCGACGACGAGGGAACGCCCACGCATCCGACCGTGCTGATTGAGAACGGTGTCTTGCGCGGCTACATGCAAGATCGGTTGAGTTCGCAATTGATGAAGATGGAGCCCACCGGCAATGGGCGCCGCGAAAACTATACGCACATTCCCATGCCGCGAATGACCAACACCTTCATGATGCCCGGCCGCGAGGCCCCGGATGAAATCATTCGCTCCGTGAAGCGCGGGCTTTACGCCGTTCACTTCGGCGGCGGACAGGTGGACATCACCAACGGAAAATTTGTGTTCAGCGCTTCGGAAGCGTACCTGATTGAAGATGGAAAAATTACGGCGCCGGTGCGGGGCGCGTCGTTGATCGGCAACGGTCCGGATGTTCTGACCAAAGTGGTGGCCGTCGGCAACGATTTGAAATTGGACGAGGGGATCGGCATTTGTCGAAAGGATAGCCAGTCGGTGCCCGTCGGCGTGGGCATTCCCACGCTCAAAGTGAGCGAGATTACAGTGGGCGGAACGCAGGGATAAAGGTGTCAGGTTTCAGGTGTCGGGTGTCAGGGACCAGAGATTAGGAATCAGGTGTGAGGTTGGAGGTCGTGCTAAGACGGTGGGGGAATTGTTTCTGAAATCTGATACCTGACACCTGGCACCTATCTTCACTATGCCAAATTTGAAACAACTTGCTCTGGAGGTCGTTCAAAGCGCGGTTCGACTCGGCGCCGCGGAGGCGGACTGCATCATTCTCGAAGGCGACGATTTCTCCGTCGATATCCGGCAGCAGGAAATAGAAAAACTGAAAGAGTCCGGTTCGAAAGGGCTGGGCCTGCGCGTGTTCGTGCGATCGCAAGACGGGCGCGGGCTGCAGCAGGCGACGTCAAACACTTCCGATTTGTCGGAAGCAAGTGTCAAACGTCTGGTCGAGGAGACGGTGGCGCTGGCGAAGGTTACTTCGCCGGATCCTTTCGCCGGTCTGCCGGAGCGCGGCGGCGAAGGTGGCCCGCCTGAGAGCCTGCGCATTTACAGCGACTCCATTGCGGCGCTGGATACGGAAACGAAAATTCGTTTGGCGCGGAAATCCGAAAAGATCGCCCTCGACTACGATCCGCGCATCGTCAACTCGGAAGGCTCCTCCTTCGGCAGTTCGTTGGAGCACGTCATCATCGCCAACTCCACCGGGTTCATTGGAGAATACCGGCGTTCCAGTTGCTCCTTGCAGACGGCGCCGATTGCCGCTGAAAAGAATGGCGCCGGCGAAATGTCGATGCAGCGCGACGGCTGGTACTCGAATGCCACCGATTTCGCGAAGCTCGAATCGCCGCAGGTGGTGGGATCGACGGCGGCGCAACGCGCGCTTCGCCGGCTAGGCGCGCGAAAGATTCCGACCGCGCAGGTTCCGGTGATTTTCGATCTTTTGACCGCCCGCACGTTGCTCGATAATCTGATCGACGCCGTCTCCGGCAACGCCATCTATCGGCACGCCTCGTTCTTGGTGGGAAAACTTGGGAACAAAGTGGCGTCGGAGAGCGTCTCCATCGTCGATGATGGTTTGATGGCCGGAGGACTGGGCACTTCTCCCTTTGATGGCGAAGGCGTTCCTTCGCAAACCACGCCCATCATCGAAAAGGGGATTCTGAAGAATTATTTGCTGAACGGTTATGCCGCCCGCAAGCTGGGCCTTCGCACCACCGCCAACGCCACGCGGGAGATCGCCGGATCGCCGGGGATCGGCCCGACGAATTTCTATTTGCGGCCGGGTCGCTACACGCCGGAAGAATTGATCCGCTCGGTGGAAGGCGGCCTGTACGTCACGGACTTGATCGGCTACGGAGTGAACGTCGTGACCGGCGACTATTCGCGCGGCGCCTCCGGCCAATGGATTGAAAACGGAAAGTTGGCCTATCCCGTCGAAGAAATCACCATCGCCGGCAATCTTGCGGAAATGTTTGCGGCCATTGAAATGGTGGGAAACGATTTGGACTTCCGCGACGAAGTGTGCTCGCCTTCCATCAAGATTTCAAATATGATGGTGAGCGGAAGTTGAGCGAAGCCACGCCTCACTCGAAATCAACGCGTCGAAATGGGAGGCTCTTCCGGAAGGGCGTTACCCGATGGCCATCCTCAATGCACCTCCTGAACCTCCGCGAGAACGGGTGAACCTGCTTCGCGTCTTCGGCGGCATTGCCGCGGTGGCGGTGGCCGTCGTCCTCATCGCGTTCGCCATCGTCAAAATCCAGAATCATCAGCGCGCCGTGGCCGATCAGGAAATGCAACAGGCCGCCCGCCAGTTCGGCTCTCAAATCGAAATCGCCCACGTCTTCTTCAACACCGGCGAGAATTTTCTGGGAGACCGCGTTCGCTATTTGAATCTGGTGGCGGCGAACCACACCACCAAGCCGGTGGAGTTGTTGGAGGTGACGTTTACCTTCGTCGATCAATTCGGACAGACCGTATTGCGCACGTCCAAGCTCCTCGTCGATGAACACAAGGCGGCGCTGAACTCCGGCGACTCGCGTTCCTTTTCCGTCGGCTTTGAAAAGCTGCCGCAAGATTGGAACCACCAACATCCTTCCATCCAAATCACTCGCCTGAAACTGGCGCCATGAGAGCTGCTTAGAATCCCCCAATGGATGAGCGGCGAATCATGATCAGACACAGATAGACCAACAGCGCCATCTCAAATCCATCCAAAAACGATATAACGCGAAGCGCCGAGAGTCGGGGAACCGACGAAACCCGGTGGGAGGAAGCATCCCCTCTTTGTCGACGCACGACGGCTTCGTGGCTTTCGTTCAAGATGAATCCGGCGAGGTGGTAGAGGACCAGAAAGAAGATCACTGCCACCGGGAAAATGCCGGGATGGAAAGCCGCAAACGCCGCCAACGCGAGATAGTAAATAAACTCCACGCGAGCCATCCACGGTAGCACACCGTGGAGAAACCCCCACTGCCGCACCTCCGTATCTTTTCCGCGGCTGATTTTGAAATATCGCCGGAGGCCTTCCCAGCCGATCAGATTCACGACGATCACGATAAGCGTCGCAGCCAAGAGAAGATGTTCAAGGAGCATAACAAGTCTTCAACGAAGGAATGAATCCCCAGGATGAAGGCGCTTTCTCACGCGGTCAAAATCAGAATCGCCGCGAACAAAATGGAGTGCGCGGTCGAAATGATCCCGATGCGCTTCAGTCGAGCGGGACGATCAAGCCGGATCGTGCCGATGATGGCTTGAAGCATCGTCGGCGCCAGCGCGACGAGGGCCCAGGGAGAAAGCGATCCGTATTTCAAGATCAAGAAGACCGCTGCCACAATGCCGCAATCAATCGCCAACGTCCGTCCGGCAAAACGAACCTTGGAGGCGAATGAACCAAGCTGACCTTTCTGCGAGAGCGCGTCGATCTTGAGTTGAACGTAGAAGACGCCACCGAGAAAGAAAAGAAAATTGATGGCCCAGAGATCGAGGGCAGTCCTATCAAGAGCGATTCTCCCGACGTAGTAGGCGAGGGGCGCGCTGAGAGAAAGTCCGGCCGCCGCCAGAATCTGCCCCGCCAGTGAGCGGTCGAGCTTTCGATTGACCAGGAACATGCTCGTGGCCGTCAGGATTACGGCGATCAAACCAAAATAAACCAGGCCCCAGAGATGGTAGATCTCGATCAAGGGGATCAGCGCCAGAATTCCGATCGCCGAAAAGATCAAGAAAAGGTTTCGAACCCGCGCGAAAGCCACCGGATTCGGTGTCGTCGCAAATCGTAAGCGAAGCCAATTCATGATCTGATTCTGCGCCAAAAAGAACATGAGCATGGCGAGGAGGAGCCAGAATTCGCGGCGATCCAGACGTCCCGCGATGCCGCAGCCCACCGCCCAAGGCGTCAACAGCATCGCCCAAGTTCCGTGCTCTTTGGGAAATAATTGTTTGGCCGTCATCGCATGATCAAGAAACAGTTTGGAGTTCGAAACCCCCGCGCGTCGTTTTCCTTCACCACTTCAACGCGCGGAGTGGAGTGGCCATTTTATTACAGACCGCCGTGTTTAGAACAGCCATCGAAAGTGCTCGAATTGCCCGCATCCACCTCCTGCAAGCGTGACGGTGTGGATATCTGCCGTTTGCAAGCCAAGAAATACAATGATTCGGAAGCAGTCGGAATGACCAAAGTCACGTGGCGAGGTAGCGGCTCAGTCTGAAATTTCTTGCGGTAGAATAAAAGTAGAACTCACGTGGCCGCGGAGCGGCCCTGGAGTTTAGACATTTTCAACTTCGCGTATGAGCATAGAGAGTCATTTCAATTTTCGTCACAGCTCGGCATGTCGCCGGAATGTAGCCGCGCCCGCGGCGTCATGATTCTCGTTACCAGAAACGGCGCAGCGCGATGCCGGAATGCAGCCGCGCCCGCGGCGTTAGTGAGTAGCCGGGGGCGTGAGCCCCCGGAACCGAGGCGCGAATGGGAGAAGCCGCTTCAGCGGCGACAGACCCAGAAACATTCCCTCTCATTTCCAAATGTACCGCTGAACATGATCCGGGCGTCCGTTGGCCGCAAGCAATTTGCCGCGTTCGTGGGGCAGGATGCCTCCGAGATAGGAATAGAGATCGTCGCTCCCGTCGTCGCGGATCAGAGGGAGACGGTCTTTCGTGCTGAAGAGGACATGGAATCGAAGGTAAGTGTGCGTGTCGCTCATGGGTGATCTCCTGGATTGTTTAGGGGCTGGGTGAAATTTCAAATTACTGTCGCCGCTCAAGCGGCTGGTCCGTTCATCGACTCTGTTCCGGGGGCTCACGCCCCCGGCTACGCGCGATCGCCGCTCCGCGGCGGCATCAGCGACAGTGACAAGTGAATTGAGCCCCTACCCGCGGCGACGTTTTCTTTGAAAAACCGCGAGGATCGATTACACTTGCATCGTTAACCGACATGACAGGCTCGGAGCGCAAGAATTCCGGGGAGAAAGAATCGTGGAAAAAACTGTGCTTTTGAAAAAGGTTTCATTCTTTCATGAATTGGGCGAGAAGGAATTGGCGGCGCTGGCGGAACGCTCCATCGAGAAGGCGTATTCCAAAGGGGAGATGCTTTTTTCCGAAGGGGATGAATGCAAGGGTCTGTTTGTGGTGGCGCGGGGCGCCGTGAAGATTTTGAAGTGCTCCATGAGCGGGCGCGAGCAAACGTTGGCCATGCAAATGCCGGGAACTCCGGTGGCGGAGCTGCCGCTGTTTGATGGGGGCCGATATCCGGCCGCCGCGCAGTGCGTTGAGGATTCGGAGCTGTTGTTCATCGACCGGCGCGACTTCGAATCGTTGCTGCGCCAACACCCCAACCTCGCCATCGCCGTGATTCGCGCCTTGGGCTTGCGGCTGCGAAAAATGGTGATGCTGGTGGAAGAGTTGTCGTTGCAGGAAGTCGGGCAGCGCATAGCGCGGCGATTGATTACGCTGGCGGAGTTGCAGGGGAAGAAGACGGCCGCCGGAACGGAAATCGATTTGCCTTTCTCGCAACAGGAATTCGCCGCCCAATTGGGCACGGTTCGCGAACTCATCTCGCGAACCTTGGGACGTTTTCAACACGAGAAACTCATCACGGTGGATGGGCGTCACATCGTCATCCATTCCATGGAGACCCTCAAAGAAATCTCCGGAGGCCTCCGGAAGTAGAGGTCGATCGCCGCGATCCGAGCGGTCGTGATGCGATAGCATCCTGAAGCGATAGGTCTATTCCTCGGCGCGTGTTCGACAACGTCTTTCCTTACCGGTTCCCCCAACTCAAATCTCCCCGTGACGTAAGTCATAGAGGAATCGCGCCGGCGCTCCTAATCTGGCAGTGAGTTTCAACAACAGTTGAGGAGATTGGGGATGGATCCCTCATTGAAAAGCGATGGAAAGTCATCGCTGCCGCTGGACGCCATCGGCGCGAATACATCGCTTCGCGAGATCATTGCGGTTTACCCGGAGACGGTGGATCTGTTCACGCGCTATGGGCTGATGGGTTGCGGCGGAGAGCGCGGACCCGATGAGCCGCTCCAATGGTTTGCCGAAGTGCACAACATCAACGCGCAGACGTTGCTCTCGGAAGTGAAGCAGACTATCGGCGAGGCGCAATCGCAAGGGACGAAAGCGTCGACGGCCGATCGGGCGCCGGAGAAGATGCTTTTCAAGCGATTCATTTACGCCTCGCTGGCGCTGACCATGGGCGGAGGCGTGTTGATGGGTGTCGTCGATCTGACCCTTATCGCGATGAAACACGCCTTCCCGGGATGGCTCGATCCTTACAACGAAGCGCACGGACATGTTCAGATTTTCGGATTCGTGAGTTTGTTCATCCTGGGTGTGGCGTATCACGTGGTCCCGCGCATGAAGGCCGCGAAGTTGTGGAGCGAATCGCTTGCCGAGACGTCGTTTGTCCTCATGGTCATCGGCGTTGTGTTACGGGGCGCCTTACAGCCTCAAATGGGCGGTCCTTTGTGGATCACCGCGTTGGTGATTACCTCGGCGATTTTGGAAGCGGTCGCGATCTCTCTCTTCGTTTGGGTGATCGCGAAGACGCTTCAGGCATCGCCCCCAGCGAGCGAAGGCTTCGAAAAATATCTGATCGCCGGAAGCGCGTGGTTTTGGCTGATGGGCGTCGCGAATCTGGGAATTCTCCTGGCGATGGCCGCGCAGCGCAGCAACACCATTCCGGTCATTCTCAACTGGTCGCTGCGGCACCTGCAACTCGACGGGTTCATTGCCATGTTCATCTTCGGCATCAGCCGCCGCACCATCAGCGTCTTCATGGGGCGGCGCGCTCCGGACGCGCGGCTCGACCGCGCCGTCTTCTATTCCATCAACGCCGCGGTTGTGGCGCGAATTGTTTCCGATTTGATGATGGACGTTTCGCCTTCGCTTTTTGCTCGCGCGCTGATGGGGGTTGCCGGCGGCGTGGAGTTGCTGGCCATCTTTGGATTCATTTACAACCTGCATCTTTTTGAGAAGCCGCAGGTGGATTTGAGTCAAACGCCGATTCCACGCGAGTACGAGAAGTTCGTGCTGCACGCTTACGCCTGGCTGGCCCTGGCGACCTTGATGATCGCCGCTTTCACCGCATATGAAGTCGTCACCACGCACGCCGTGCCCCACGCCATGATGGGCGCCTATCGCCATGCCCTCACCGTCGGGTTCATTGCCATGATGATCATGGGATATTCCCATCGCATCATTCCGGTGTTCACCGGAAACCGGGTGTTCAGCCCGCGCCTGTTGAACGGATCGTTCGCGTTTGTGGCCGTCGGAAACTTGATGCGCGTGACGTTTCAAAGCCTGACGGTTCCCTTCGGCAAGCCGATGTTCACGGCGGCCGGATTCTCCGGATATTTTGAGATGATCGGCTTTTCACTTTTCACAATCAATCTGATCGCGACGATTCAAGGAAGGGCAGAGGCGCGCGAGCCGAAAGCGTTGCTTCGAGAATCCGGGCCCATCGGCGCCGCCTGGTCGGTGGCCGAGGTGTTGGAGGGGTATCCGCAAACGCTCGACGTTTTCTTGAATTTCGGTTTCGATCATTTGCGCAATTCGGTGATGCGCAAAACGCTGGCTCACACCGTCACGGTGGAACAAGCGGCGCGCATGAAGAAGATCGATCCGACGTTGCTTGTAAAGACGCTGAACCAGGTTCGGGAAGCTGTGACGCGCGCGTCGGCGGCGAATCGTCGCTGAACGTGCTCGCCACCATCATTCCCATGCGATCCTAGCGATTCCCGGAGGAGCGAAGACATGTTTGAACTGATTCAACCCAACACGAGCGTCGACCAGATCGTCAAGAACTATCCTGAGTCGCTGAAGGTGCTCTATCTGTTTCATGTTGA
>CAZIDA010000128.1:0-8032 GCA_964537865.1 uncultured Acidobacteriota bacterium | reverse complement strand
TACTTGATGCTGAAAGCCTGATAGGCCGCTTGAGCGAGCCCGAGAGGATCACTAGGTCGATTGAACTGAAACCGGGCGTACTCGATCACCATAACAGCTAGCCCGACTCCCGCAAGGCCGATGACAATCGGTTTGGAATTGACTGTGATTCCACCGGATCCGAGAAGCGTGAGTAATCCCACAACCACTACGCCGATGGCCACCAAGGGAACGAGATACAAAATCCCTTCTGCCTTAGCAAGCATCGAACCGGAAACATCTTGCCTCATGCCTCCACAACTCACCTCCAGCCAGGGCATGAAAAAGCAGAGAAGGGCCAATAGACCTCCAGCAGGTGAAAGCCACAAGGGGGAGCTTCCGGAGGCGGTCTTTTGAGCCGCCACGGAAGGAGGGCCGGCTGGGGCGACTTTCTTCACGTGGGAACCACACATTTCGCAAAATGCCGAATCAAGATCCAACAGAGCGCCGCAATTCATGCAGAATTTGGCCATGACTTCACCTCAAAATCGGTCGCAAGAATCTCATGCCCGAGAAACGCGCACTCAGAGTATTCAGATACTGTTCGAACATGGGAGTACATCGTTGAAAAAGATCGATCGAGCCCAGCGAGAAGAGAACTCCAGTCGCAAAACGCATTAGATTCCCATTTGCCAGGGACAAGTGATCAGTCAACCGGAGTAGTCCATCAACAATCAGAGGCGTCATAAGAAAAAAGTTCTTAATCTGAGGATGGGATTGTGACCGATGTTTCCCTTCCCAGATCGATAGAGCTAACGCGATAAGTCCTCCGAGGACACTGCCGCTGCATCTCGCGCACAACGGCCACTGAACACCATTCCAGTGAAAGGAACGCTCCGGAATTTGATGGCAAAAGTGATGCAACAAATGAAACAAGACGATGTATAAATGTCTCATCTTCCCTCGGCATAAGCCTTGGCAGTGTTGTAAGTCCAGATCATGATTCCAATATGGATGCCTATAGTGATAGGGATCGTGCAAATCAAACCAATTCCGAAAAGCAGGGTGCCCAAAAAGTTGATCACGAAGTAGAAAACCGGCGCGCAGATGGCAAGAACAATCCCTAGGGTCACGCGATCCGGTATGAGGAAGAAGCCGGCGCCAGTCCAAATGAAACTGATCAAGAGACAGATTCCCGGGTCGACTCGGGCGGCAGGTCGAACTGGCTGAAACCCCACAGGGATTACTGGAGAAACAGGTTGTTGTGGAATTCGAGCGCCACATTCTTCACAGAAAGCGCCGGGACCCGTAATTGCTGCCCCACACCGTGGACAATGCATTCAATCCTCCATGCATCGAGATATTTTCAGGATGAATAATGTTCTTACGTTCGTTGTACCCATGATCCCAACCAGAAGCACTAACGAGCCTCTTTGGTGGTCTTGTCCTTCTCTTGCTGCGAGGGGCCAGGGCCCGTCTTCGATTCGCTCCCTTTTGTAGAACTGTGGTTAGCCTCGCGACGGACGGAACCTGAAACGAAGTGCGCTTTGAGTCTCCGAAGAAATCGCACGCCGGGCGATGAACGAAGAATGAGCAGCGCTCCACCAAATGCAATGAGCAGTGCAATAAAGAGAATGATGACGGATCTCTTGATCCGTCGTTTCTTGGGCAGAACGGGAGAGATGCCGGGGAGCGAGATCTCATCGGGTTTGGTGGTTCGCAAATCTCGGCGATCTCCCCCGGTCACACGAAGAATCTGGATCGTGATGTTGTCATAACCTCCGCGATTTAAGGCGAGATCCAGCAATTGCCTTCCAGCCCCGGCGGTCGAATGATCCACAATAATTGCTCTGATTTCCTGATCGGAGACCAATCCGGTCAAACCGTCTGAGCACACCAAGAACGCATCTCCCACATATAAAGGGATAGGCATCTGCGAAACATCGACGTTGACCTGCGGTCCCATTCCCAAAGCTCGCGTAATCACGTTCTTCTGAGGATGGTTAAGCGCCTCTTCTCGTTGGATCAAACCCTCTGCAATCATCTCTTCGACAACGGAGTGATCTCGGGTAAGCTTGAGGATGTGATTGTCTCGGATCAGATAAGCACGGCTGTCGCCCACGTGGGCAAAATAGGCGTGGCCGTTCTGTAAAGCGAGAGCAGTGCAAGTGCTGCCCATTTCAGCCAGTTCCGCCTGTTGCCGCGCGCGTTCAACAATTTCAGCATTGGCCCTTTCGAAAGCCAGTTTCAAAATTTCTGTTGGGTGGAGAGAACTGTGCTCCTTGTACGTCTGAAGGATCATTTCCACCGCGAGTCGTGAAGCGACATCGCCTCCGGCATGCCCACCCATGCCGTCGGCCACGACTGCGAGGCGGCCTTTCTTTTCAAATTCATCGTCGGATTCCGGCTCGAAATATCCGAAGTAATCTTGGTTCTCGGCACGCTCGCAGCCAACATTGGTGAGATTACAAATCTCAATTCCCGGACGAACATGAACACTCATGGACTCGCCTCGATCAGGCCAATCAAGATGCCCTTGAGTTGCAGTGCATCGTCGTCAACCGAGATTCAAGTTGCCAAAAGAAGCATCCCACCTTTTCAAAAGCACTTAAATTTCATCTTCACTTCACCAAAGCGAACGATATTGTTGTCCTTCAATTCCACCTTGGAAATCTGGCTTTCATCGTCATTCAGAAAGGAGCCGTTTGAGGAATCCAGGTCCGTCAGAAAATACTGGCCGTTTGTCACCCGCAGAGAGGCATGCCTTGCCGACACGGTGTCGTCTGTAAGGACAATGTCACAGTCGGGGGCTGATCCCAAAAAATTCTGCCCTTCATGCAATCGGAAATCTTCGCCTTTGTGGTTCCCATTCATGGCTACAAGCCATCCCACCACGGGCTGACGCTTTTTTTCGCTCACCAAGACGGTCCGCTTCGGTCGGCCGGCAGGGCCTTCGTGAGATGCGAAGGGGGCGGCCATCGTTGGTCGTGACGCGCTTGGCGCATTGGAACCCGATGATTCAGCCCCAGGCTCTTCCAGTCGCGTCCGCCCCGGAGATGCGCCACCGGCATATCCGGGCTTCGGACAATAGGGACAAATCTCCCATGAATCCTCCATCTGATGACCATTTGAACAAAACTTGGGCATATCAACTCTCCTTTCCTCAGGTAACGCTCCAAGATCAGAAACGGAACCGAATTATGAGTGAACTCCTCATCTCCTCCCCGCTAATAGAAATCAACGGACTTTCCTCAGACGAAACACCAGGCCCGAAGAGATTTGGATCTTGTCATTGTCCCGCAGTTCGACTTGACTAGCCGGCGCGTTGTTCACGAACGTCCCATTCCGGGAATCCAAATCGGTGATTGAAATCTTGCCGTTCTCTATCCGTATGCTCGCGTGCTTCCGCGAAACATACGGATCGTCCAACACTACTTGGCAGGAGGGCTCTGACCCAATAAAGTTGGCGCCTGAACACAGTGGAAAATTTTTTCCTTGAAACTTTCCGCTCACCCCCACGAGCAGCGCTGCGGCATTTTGCATATTAGATGTGGAACTCACGGAGGGTTCTTTCCGATCGATGCGAGTGCCGACTGGACCCGCCGCCTCAGGGATGCAATAGGGACACTCCACCCAGGAGGGATCCATCTTGTGCCCACGAGAGCAATACTTCTCGCCTGCCGGGGCATTTACGGCCGGAGCGGGCGGACCTTGATCGAATGCGACATTGGCCGGCGGCGGTTCGGGGGCAATAGGCGCAGCGGCCTGGATTACCGGTGTACCGCAATACTTACAAAACTTCGCGGTGTTCTTAATCTCCTTCTGGCAACTCGGACAGAGCATGGGAATTCCTCCTTTTGACCAACTCTCTGCGTTCAAATCGGGTGACCGCAAGTCTCACAGAAGCGACCATCGCTAGCCGACGGTTTGCCACAAAAAGAACAAAAGAGGCTCGCATTTGCGCCTTGAGCAGAACCTACAGGGGGCTGTAGCGCACGGACGCCCAATCCCCCCGGTCCCATTCCGGCTGCTGGAGGGAGACCCGCCCCAAGCCCAGGCATACCGAGGCCCGATTGCTGCATAAACAATCCCGCCAAATTTATGTGGTTGGCAGTTATCTGGGCAATGTCTAAAACCCGAATGTCGCGATAACTTGACGACAGATACTGGTAAGCTGTCTCAAGAGAAATTTCCTTGCCGAACTGAGTTTTCAGCAGCTTCTTGAAATCGCTCGCGGCGACCCAGAGCAAATTGACTTTGCTGAAATCTCCTCTCGCCTTGGCAACCTCTCCTCGAGCCTCCATATCTTTCATCATTTCATACTGCAGCATTCGACGCATCTCGGGGTCGTCGATATCGACATCGCTCAGGAAAAGATTGAACACTTCCAGCCCCCAACGGGAAGTTACCGGACTTAGCGCCAACAGCAGGATTTCCTGCAGATTCTCGACACCACGATTTAGTTCTCCTCCAAAAAGCAACGCGTGTGCAGACTGGTTTTTAACTTCTTGGCGGATGGTCGACTGAATAAGAGATGTGATCCCTGCCCCTTGCTCAACCACATTTGGATCGAGACTCAAATAGGCTCTTAGATCCGCCACGCGAACTTGGACGGTGGCGTTAAAGCGGATATGAACACGATCGGCGGAAAACATATCCTCCGGTCGAATCGTGATGGTCCGCTCGCGAGCGTCGAGGATGATGATGTCGTTGATGAACTTGATGGGGATGATCCACGTCCAACCTTCACCTCGAACGTCGTCACTGCGCTTGCCCAAGTGAAGGACGATGCCTGCACGTCCAATGGGGATTTTGACCCATCCGCGCACAAACAACACCACACCAATAACAAAGAGCACGATGAGGATAATCAATACAATTTCCATAGAGTTGGGACGGAAAATCCTTGGCGTTACAGAATTCGGTCTCTCCTTTGAGAGGTTTGTTGCGATTTATCGGGACTAAGGTATCTCTTCAAACGCCACATCCCGAAATTCCATCCGGAGACTCCCGTTGGGTCAAAATCAGTCCTGGTGTCACCGCATCTCTCACGGACGCCCTACGGACCCTGAAACGTGAAGGTGGCGACCCCCTTCTTACCCAGTAGAATCTGATCACCGTGACGTACTTCTATTTTGCTGACCGGAGGCGTGTTCGCGGAATTGATGTAAGTTCCATTGGACGAACCTCGATCGATGGCGTAAACCTTATTCTCCAAAGGAACCACCCAAACGTGTTCCTTGGAGATGCTGTCATCGGTCAGAACAATCTGGCATTTGGAGCCATCCCTTCCGATCAAAAGACCTTTCTTGTCGATTTCAAATCGTCGGCCAGAATATTGGCCCACTGTGCACACGAGCGAACCAAATGCCCTTGCGGAAGGGGATGGCGCTCCTGCCACGGGTGCTCCCACAGGCGCCCCAGTGCTGACAACCTTGGGAGTCATCGGCGGAGCCACGACGGAGGAGGGCCTAGCCGAACCTGGCACTGGTTTGGCCTTTCTCGAGGACGCGTACCAGAGGACGATTCCACCCACAACCACAACGGCAAGAACAGTGAGCAACACCCAACCCCATTCGCGTAAGAATGTGGCAAGGGGGTGTTGTTCAATTTCCACTTGGGCAGATTGCCGCAGCCTTAGGGCATCGGGCTGGTCCTTCAAAAAACTTAATGCTTCATCCAGCTTTGCCATGGCGCTGCGGTACTTTCCTGCGTCATAAAGTCTCAAGGCCTCATCCCACACTTTGTCGAATAGGCCTGATTGGTTTTCAATGCCCGATTCCCGAACAAACTCTTTTGCCGTGTTAATGGGAACAAGAAAGTAAAATCCGGCCGCCATCCCCCCGGTAGTTTGGTCGACCGTGCCAAACGTGGACACGCCGATGACCTCTCCGTCCGAGTTAAAGGCCGGGCCTCCACTGCTGCCTGGGGCAATCACTGCATTGGTCTGAATGACCGGAGTGCCCTTCAAATCGAATTTCAGGGCGGAGACCGTGCCGTTTGTTATTGTGGCCTCCAGCATGGAGCTGCGCGACAACAATGGGTTCGCTGCCGGAGCCGGATATCCCACGGGGAAAACGGCATCCTGAAGTTTCACTTTGTCGGAATCGCCCAAACGAACGGTGGGCAGGTTATGGCTTTCGATTTTTAGAATGGCAATATCTTTTCCACCGAATTGGATCGCGGGCGAGTACTTCTTGATCTCCGCGGGGAAGATGCTCCAATTGGAAAGAGCCACGTCCAGGCTCTTGGTATAATCCCGGAGTTGGAATTGAGAACCCAGACTCTCGTTGATCTGTCTTTTTTCGGAGGGGGTGAGTTCCCGCCCATTCCGCTGCTGCCGATAGAAGGGATAGATGTCCCTTTCCAAGGCGGCCTCGCGAAGACGTGAACGCGAAATGGAATCCCCCGCCTCAAGATAATCCGCGACAACGTGACCATTCGTGATGATATATCCGTCGGGGTTGATGATGAACCCTGAACCGCTGGAGCTTATGGAAATGGGATCATATATTCTCGGTGTCGAGTCGGCCATGATCAGGGCGGGTCGAGCCGTCACTGTGACCTGAACGTAAACAACTGCCGGCTTGACTCTGAGCGTCACCTTTTGGGTGTCGCTCAGGTCGGCGGAAAAGGCCAATGTCGGGAGGGCCAACAAGGCCAGAAGGGGAAGCAGGATGATTCTCAGTGCTTGATGCGCCCGAGCGGTCATAAATCCTCCGTGTGGTTAATCTCAATCGAGGCTGAACGGTGACAGCGGATGCCAATTTCACGAAATCAACTTCGTCGTTCTTGGACACCACTCCGCTTGGTGGCGATCTGGAACAGTTGACTGAGCGTAGAAAAACGTCAATCAACCAAAGTGGAAAGCGCGTTTCACGTGTGGTGCGTTGTGCTTATGGCCTCAACAATTTTCGTATGGTGGGGAGATTCTCCAATAGTGCAAAAAAGACTGCTCGCACTCCCAAAAAATCCAAGTGAATCGGCGAACGCCTTGCGATTACGGATTGCCGCTGAATTATGTGCAAAGCGGATATCCGCGTCAAGCGATTTTTGGACGATGCGTTGGTCTGTTGCCGGGTTTTTGATCACCAATTCATTCATTTGCTGCCCCTTTCCTCTTCGTTGAGAAGTGTCGATGGAGGCTCAGACGGAAAATCTGAACGATGGTTTCCTAATTGAGCCCTCCTTGGGATTCATTTAGCCTTTCCGCGGCATCAGCTATCCGAGATTGCTATCAGAATCGATGGACATCTTGCGTCGAGTTGAATCACCGCCTGGGATATGAAATGAAAAGTTGATTGATGACCCTCTTGACGCCTACCGTCCCTTTCGCAATCTGCTCGGCCGCGGCTTTATCATTCGGAGTTCTCACCATGCCTTTGAGCGTCACAACGCCATGGCGCGAACTGACGCGAATGTCTTGAGTCTTGAGAGCGGCGTTTTGCCACAACCCAGCATTGATGTTTGAGACAATGGTTTCATCATTTGTGATTTCGTTGTCAGGAGCAGGTGCTGAGGGAGTCGCGGTTCGTTTTTGTGCTCCAACCTTGCTCGGTGTGGACGGTGCCTCGCCTGAGCCAGACGGTTGGGCTGGCTGCGAAGGTGAGATCGTTCCACCTGTTTCACTATTGTACGGCTTGCGAGAAACAACAGTCTTGATAAAGCGGGAGCCGTTCCACCGGTACGTTGCCGTTACAAGAGTACTGGGACAACAGTGCGCGTCAAGGGGCCCATACGCCAGAGACCTGATAACAAGTTGTTGATTGGCAACGCGAACATCCTGGACCAACCCTAAGCCTTTGGTCGCACCGCCGTATTGGAGCCTCGCGAGAAGAACTGGACCCGTCAACGACATGGCGAAGACAAAGACCTCTTCGGGGGAGTCCAATGCTAACTCCGCAGATTGGAGCTCCCCCAAACAGCCTGTCACCACCACGGCTTCCTCCTGCCCATCGCCCTTGAGGTCGCCGTAACGGATCAGCCAGCCGGAAGCCTGTCGGTCAACGGAGAAGCTGCCCACCCCCTCCTTCTTCCATTCCCCGTTGGACACGTGAACGACTTTGGGAAATTC
>CAZIDA010000127.1:0-8034 GCA_964537865.1 uncultured Acidobacteriota bacterium | reverse complement strand
TCTTTGGTCGATGCGGCCGCCAACGTGCGGCGGGAATCGTCATCGATGAGCTGCGCGTAAATATGATTCAACGACCGGAAGATCGCCAGCCGCGGGCGCTCCGCGGTGCCCCGAATCTTCTCCCGAATACGGCCGTGAATGCGTTTGCGAACTTCGGTTCGGTTGACTTGGCGATTCATGGAATTACTTCACTCCCGTCTTTCCGACTTTCTTCTTGAGGCGCTCTCCGACGTAGCAGATGCCTTTGTTCTTGTAGGGATCCGGCGGACGCAATCTCCGGATATCGGCCGCAACTTGTCCCACCTGTTGCTTGTCGAATCCGGTGACGGTCAACCGCGTCTGTTTCTCCACCGCGATCGCGATGCCCTGGGGAATGGGAAAATTGATGGGATGGGAAAATCCCAGGTTGAACAGCACCGTCTTCCCTTTCAAATCCGCCTTATATCCAATTCCGACAATTTCGAGTTCCTTCGAAAAACCTTGGGTGACGCCTTCGACGGAATTGGCGACCAGCTTGCGCATCAAGCCATGCAAGGCAGCCAGCGAATCGTTCTCGCGAACGGCTTTCAGTTGTCCCTGTTCCTGCACAAAAGTGATGCCGGAGGGAATGGGCGTGGCCATCTTTCCCTTGGGACCCTGCACTTCCACGGCCGTGGGGGTGACCTGCACCTTCACTTCTTTCGGAATCACAATCGGTTTTCGTCCAATGCGTGACATGGATAGCTCCATCTAAAATTCAACGGGTGTGGCGAAACCTCGTCGAGGCGCCGCGCCGGCGACGGAGGCCGCCGCTGGGCGCGTCTACCACACGTTGCAAAGAATTTCTCCGCCCACGCCTTCGCGGCGCGCCGACTTGCCGGTCATGACGCCGCGCGAAGTCGTTAGAATGTTGATGCCCAATCCGCCCAGCACCTTGGGAATGCCGTTCTTCTCCACGTACACCCGGCATCCCGGCTTACTCACCCGCTCCAAATGCGAAATCACCGCGTCCTTGGTGGGAGCGTAGCGCAGGAAGACGCGCAAAACGGATCTGCCGCTTTCCTCGACCAACTTGTAATTCGCCACGTATCCCTCTTCGCGAAGGATGCGGGCAATTTCCGTCTTGAGTCGAGACGCGGGCATGTCCACTTTCGTATGCTTGGCGCGAAGCCCGTTTCTGATTCGCGTCAACATATCAGCAATCGGATCGCTCATTGCCATATTGATTCGTACTCCCTATCGAGATCCTGCTCCGACGGGTCGAAGCACAATCGAGATCTTATTCCGGTTTGCCCCGGCTGGCGCGCTGCCAGGGCCTCTTCTCACTCACCCACTCATTCATCACGGCTTCCCGTCGACCGAACCTTTTCAAATGCTCGGTTCGCCCTGCGGCGAGTTCGGCCGAATCTCACGACACCCTGCTACCAACTCGACTTGATGACGCCGGGAATTTCTCCCTCCAGGGCGAGCTGTCGAAAACAGATGCGACACAATTCGAAGGCGCGAAGGTAGCCGCGCGGCCGCCCGCACCGCCGACAGCGGTTGCGGTGGCGGATCTTGAATTTCGGCTTCTTCTGAAACGACTTCACTCGGTGCGACGTACGTGCCATAGTTCCTCTCTAATTTTGCCGGAAGGGCATTCCCATTAACTTCAGCAGCGAGCGCGCCTCGTTGTCGCTTTGGGCGCTCGTGACCACCGTGATATTCATTCCGCGAATCTTGTCCACCTTGGCGTAGTCGATCTCCGGAAAGACCAATTGATCGCGCAATCCCAAGGTGTAATTTCCCCGGCCATCGAACGATTTCGTCGACAGGCCCTTGAAATCGCGGACGCGCGGCAGCGCGATATTGCACAGGCGGTCAAAGAATTCGTACATGACATCGCCGCGCAGCGTCACGGAAACCCCGATGGGCATTCCGGCGCGCAGCTTGAAGGAAGCGATCGATTTCTTGGCCCGCGTAATCACCGGCTTTTGTCCGGTGATGGAGGCCACTTCCGCCGACGCCACGTCCAGCAGCTTGGCGTTGGCAATCGCCTCGCCCACTCCCATGTTCACCACAATCTTCTTCATCTGCGGCACCGCCATGATGTTGCGATAACTGAACTCCTTCATGAGGGCGGGCGCCACTTGTTTTTTGTAAATCTCTCTGAGTCTCGCCGGCATTGCTTTCTTCATCTCCTTGCGTCGTCCATCGCGACCCGTGGCGCGATGGCGCCGCTTCAACTTCCACGTTCGACCTCAGGCGCCGCGCCTACCGGTCGACCGTGGCCTCGCATTTCTTGCACACCCGAACTTTTTGCCCGTCCTGGGAAACCGAAATGCCGACCCGCGTGGTCTCATGGCAACTGGGGCAGATCAACTGCACGTTGGAAACGTGAATGGGGCTCTCGCGCTCGACGATGCCGCCCTTGATGTTCTTCCCCGGATTCGGCCGCGTGTGGCGCTTGATGAACATGACGTTTTCCACCACCACGCGTCCCTTGGACGGATCCACCTTCAGCACCTTGCCGCTCTTGCCTTTCTCGCGGCCGGCGATCACTCTGACTTGATCGTTTCTTCGAATCCTTATCGCTGGCATTGCCGTTCGTCCTTTACTGGAGCTCGCTTAAATCACTTCCGGGGCGAGCGAGATGATCTTCATAAATTTCTTTTCGCGGAGCTCCCGAGCCACCGGGCCGAAAACGCGCGTGCCCACCGGCTCGTTGGCTTCGTTGATCAGCACCGCGGCGTTGTCGTCGAAGCGAATGTAAGTGCCGTCCTTGCGGCGCTGTTCTTTTCGCATCCGGACAATGACGGCTTTCACCACTTTGCCTTTCTTGATCTGTCCGTCCGGACTCGCTTCCTTCACCGCCGCCGTTATGATGTCGCCCAGGCCGGCTTTGAGTCCCACATGTCCGCCAACCGGCAGAATGCAGGAAATCTTGCGCGCTCCCGAATTGTCGGCCACGTCCAGCATGGTTCGCATCTGAATCATAATCGATTACTCCCCGACGCTCGCGCTCCGCGCGTTGTCGGAGCCGGCGAGCCAGAAATGAATGCTATCCGATGGCGCGCGTCACAATCCGCCGCAAGCGCCACCGCTTGCGCTTGCTCAAGGGGCGCGTCTCCTCAATCTCCACGCGGTCGCCCACACGCGCCTCGTTCTTTTCGTCGTGCGCCAAGAATTGGCTGGATCGCCGCACGATGCGTTTATAGCTGGGATGCGCAAACGACCGATCCACCTCGACGGCAATGGTCTTCTGCATTTTGGCGCCGCTCACCACACCGACGCGCCGCTGGCGGCGCCGCGCCTTCGGGGCCGCGGCCTCCGGAGTCACTTCCATATTCTCACTGCTCATTTCGTCACATCCGTCTTGTGAATTTGCCGCTCCCGGCGAATGGTTTTCACCCGGGCAATGTCCTTGCGCATTCCCCGGATCTTCTTCAAGCTTTCGGTTTGCCCCATCGCCAACTGAAATCGCAGGCGAAAGAGCTGGTCGGACAAATCCTTGTCCTGGTTTGAAAGCTCTTCATCCGACATTTCGCGAATCTTTTCTGGTTTCATGGATCTCGTCACTTTCCCGCGGCCTGAAGGCGCGTCACAAACTTGGTTTTCAACCCCAGTTTATGGGCCGCCAAGGTCATCGCTTCCAAAGCGTCCGCTTCCGAAATTCCTTCCATCTCGTACAGGATCTTCCCGGGTCGAACGACGGCCACCCAACCTTCGGGAGCGCCTTTACCTTTGCCCATGCGGGTTTCCGCCGGTTTCTTGGTGATGGGCTTGTCCGGGAAAACGCGGATCCACACCTTGCCGCCGCGCTTCACGAATCGCGTGATGGCCACGCGGGCCGCTTCAATTTGGCGGTCCGTGATCCAGCCCGGCTCCAATACCTTCAAGCCGAATTCGCCGTAGCTCAATTCGGACCCGCGCCAAGATTTTCCGCGCGTGCGACCTCGCTGCTGTTTTCGATACTTCACTTTCTTTGGCATCAACATGGGTGAACTCTCTCGTCAATGATGGACGGCGCGATGGCCGCCGCTTCCGCTACGCGCTCGGCGTGGCCGGAACCGCCGGGGGTTCCGCGGGGGCCGGGGCCGCCGCCGCTTTCGTCGCTTTCTGGGGCTGCGCTTTGCGCGCCTCAAAAATTTGTCCCTTGTAAATCCATACCTTCACGCCGATCTGTCCGTAGGTGGTGCGCGCTTCGGAGAATCCGTAATCGATGTCCGCGCGCAGCGTGTGCAACGGCAATTGGCCCTGCAAATACCATTCGGATCGCGCGATTTCCGCGCCGTTCAATCGGCCGGAGCACCGCACCTTGATTCCCTTGGCGCCAAAGCGCAGCGCGGAATCGACCGCCTTCCGCATGGCGCGCCGAAAGGCCACGCGCTTTTCAAGCTGCATGGCAATGGCTTCCGACACCAGTTGCGCGTTCAACTCCGGCTTGTTGACTTCCTGGATGCCCAGATAGACATCGCGCTTCGTCATCTTGATGACTTCCTGCTTCAAGCGATCGATATCGGCGCCTTTGCGGCCGATGATGATGCCGGGCCGGGAGGCGTGAATGGTGACGCGCAATTTGTTGGCGGCGCGCTCCACGTCGACGCCGGCTACTCCGGCGTGCCCCAGCTTCTCCTTCAGCATCTTCTTCAGCTTCAAATCTTCATGAAGCAGAGCGCCGAAGTCGCGCTTCGAATACCAACGCGAATGCCAACTCTTGGTGTATCCCAACCGAAATCCGTATGGATGTGTTTTCTGACCCACTGTTTCCTCCGTGACCGCGATCTCAAGCCCGGCGCGATGCCGGGGCTGAAATTCACCGGCCCCTAGGCTTCATTTTTTTCTTCTCCACCCTTGGCGCCCAATTCGATGGTGATGTTGGCCATGCGCCGTTGATAGCGATAGGCGCGGCCCATCGGCGCCGGACGAATTCTTTTCATCCGCGGGCCTTCGTTGACGTACGTGCGCTTGACGAACAACTCATCGACGTCCACGTTTTCTTCTTTGTTCTGCGCGTTGGCGATGGCGGAATGCAGCAGCTTCTCCACGTGCTGGGCGCCGCGCTTCTTGGTGAAACGCAAGATGTCGATCGCCTGCCCCACCCGCTTGCCGCGAATCAGATCCACCACCAACCGCACTTTCTGCGGCGAGATTCTCAAGTATCGAACGGTTGCTTTGGCTTCCATATTAGTTTCCCATGTCCAAACTTTGTTCCCTCATTGCCGCTGCGAGTCTAAACCGACACGCGCTGCGCTACGCCTTCGGCGCTGCTGGAGCCGAAGAAGGAGCAGCCGGCGCTGCGCCCGGACTGGCGCCACCCGCGGGAATTCCCGCCGGACCCGCCGGCGCGGCGGCGCGCTCCGCCAAAATCTTGGAGCTGTGCCCCTTGAAAATGCGCGTCGGCGAAAACTCGCCCAGCCGATGGCCCACCATGTTTTCGGTGATGTACACCGGGATGAACTTCTTCCCGTTGTGCACGGCGATCGTGTGTCCCACCATCTCCGGGAGGATTTGCGACCGTCGCGACCACGTCCGGATCACTTTCTTGTCGAGCCCTTGATTCATCGCCTCGATCTTCTTCATCAGGTGATGATCCACAAACGGCCCTTTTTTTACTGAACGCCCCATGTCTTTCCTCGATTGATTTTTTCAGCGTTTTCCCCAGGACCGGGCTGCTGCGTCCTCGATCCTCAATGCTTCGTTATCCGCGCCGCTTCACAATCCAGCGATCGGTGCGTTTGCTGTTGCGCGTTTTGTAACCACGGGTCGGTTGTCCCCACGGAGTCACCGGATTCCGTCCACCGGAGGTCTTTCCTTCACCGCCGCCGTGCGGATGATCCACCGGATTCATGACCACGCCGCGATTGGTCGGTCGTCGTCCCATCCAGCGGGTTCGTCCCGCCTTTCCGATGGAAACATTCTCATGATCGAGATTGCCGACCTGCCCGATGGTGGCGTAGCAATTCACATCGACCATTCGAATCTCACCGGATGAAAGCCGCACCTGCGCGTACTTTTCATCGCGCGCCACAATTTGCGCCGCGCCGCCGGCGCTTCGAACCATCTGCGCGCCTTTACCGGGACGCAATTCGATGTTGTGAATCGTCGTGCCCACCGGAATATTGCGAAGCGGCAGCGCGTTTCCCACCAGGATGTCCGCTTCCGGGCCGGAGATCACGGTCTGTCCCACCGTCAATCCGAGCGGATGGATGATGTATCGCTTCTCGCCGTCGGCGTAATTTAACAAAGCAATTCGCGCGGAACGATTGGGATCGTACTCCACCGTGGCCACCTTCGCCGGGATGCCGATCTTGTCGCGCTTGAAGTCGATGGTGCGGTATTGGCGCTTATGCCCGCCGCCGCGCCGCCAAATCGTCAGGTGACCGTAATTGTCGCGCCCGCTGATGCGCTTCTTGTGCTCCGTCAAACTCTTGAGCGGACGATCGACCGTCAGCTCGCTGTTGTCGACAGTCGTTTGAAAGCGTCGCGTTGAGGTATAAGGCTTAAATGTTTTCAGTCCCATAAATTTCGCCAAGCCTTCCTGATTTCGTATTGCGCGTCGCGGCGCCCAACCACATCACCGCCGCATCGAGAAACGCGGTCTCCATTCCTAAATGTTTTCTCCGTACTCCGGCATCTTCTCGCCTTCCATCAACTTCACGTAGGCTTTCTTCCAGTCCGGCTTATAGCCGGAGAAGCGGCCTTGCCGCCTCAGCTTGCCCGTAAACTTGGAAGTGCGCACCGATTCCACCTTCACTTTGAAAATCTGCTGCACCGCCGCTTTGATTTCCACCTTGTTGGCGTGAGGATCGACCTCGAAGCAGAGCGTTCTCTCGCTCTCCTTTTTCGCCAAACCTTTCTCCGTGATGATGGGACGCCGAATGATCTGATATCGACTCTTCATGCCGCTTTGGCTCCTTCTCCCGCCAACATCTGCTCCAAAGCCGTAATGGCCTGCTTGGAAAAAAAGACGTGATCGTACTTCAGCACGTCGTACGTGTGCACCTGTCCGCTGGCGCAGAACTTGACCTCCGGAAGATTGCGGGAGGCGCGGATCAAATTGGTGTTGCCGGGCGCATCGACAATGAGCAGCCCTTTCTCCAGCTTGAAATTCTTCAGCAGCGAGGCAAAATTCTTTGTCTTGGCGGTTTCCAAATTGAACTCATCGATCACCGTCAACTTGTGATCGTTCAATTTCGCGCGGAGCGCCGAGGTCAACGCGCCGCGAATCTTTTTCTTGGGCATGGCATAGGCATAATCCCTGGGCTGCGGTCCGTGTGCCGTGCCGCCGTGCCGCCACAGCGGATTTCGGCTGCTGCCCACACGCGCGCGCCCAGTTCCCTTTTGCCGCCACGGTTTCTTGCCGCCGCCGCTGACCGAGCCGCGAACTTTCGTCGCGTGCGTTCCCGCACGCTTGGAGGCGAGATAATATTTCACGACCTCCCAAATCAAGGCCTCGTTCACGCTTCCGGTGAACAAAGCATCCGACAGCGGGAGGCTTCCGACCACTTCGTTCTTCAGATTTTTCACTTCCACAATTGGCATACCGACCTCAACAAATCCGAGAATTCCTATTGCCGCTTACTCTTCCGGATCAAGACCACCGTTCCATTGTGGCCCGGGACTGCGCCCTTCACCATCATGAGATGATTCTCGACGTCCACTTGGACCACCTGCAGATTCTTGACCGTGACGCGATCGACGCCCATGTGCCCGGCCGCGCGCATTCCTTTCAACACGCGTGAGGGAAACGCCGACGCGCCGATGGATCCGGGCGCCCGGTGAAACATGGAGCCATGCGTCGCGGCGCCCCCACGAAAATGATGGCGTTTCACCAGCCCGGCAAATCCTTTGCCTCGACTGGTTCCCGTGACATCCACGCGGTCGGCCGGCTTGAACTGATCGACCAACACCTTGTCGCCGACTTTCAACTCTTCCCCGGCCTCCGTCAATCGCACTTCCCGCAACAAGCGAACCGGCGCCACGTCGCCGTGTTTCTTGAAATGTCCGGCCATCGGCTTGTTGACTTTTTTGGGATTGATGAATTCCACCAGTCCCAGTTGCACTGCGTCATAG
>CAZIDA010000126.1:0-8056 GCA_964537865.1 uncultured Acidobacteriota bacterium | reverse complement strand
GCTCCGGTAAGACGACCCTGCTCAACCTGATCCCCCGGTTTTTCGATGTGAGCGAGGGGCGCATTCTAATCGACGGGACGGACATCCGGGAACTGACGTTGGATTCTCTGCGCGCCCATGTCGGCATCGTCACGCAGGAAACGATTCTGTTCAACGACACGGTGCGCAACAACATCGCCTACGGTCGGCCGCACACGCATCAGAAAGATGTTGAGCAGGCCGCGCGCACGGCGCTGGCGCACGATTTCATCATGCAGATGCCGCTCGGATACGACACCGTGATCGGAGAACGCGGACAGCGTCTCTCCGGGGGCGAGCGGCAACGCATCGCCATCGCCCGGGCGGTGCTGAAGAATCCGCCCATCCTGATTCTCGACGAAGCCACATCGGCGCTCGATTCCGAATCCGAGTTGTACGTGCAAAACGCGTTGACGAATTTGATGCAAGGGCGGACCGTGTTCGTCATCGCACACCGACTGTCCACGGTGCGCGCCGCCGATCGCATTGTGGTGATGCAAAGCGGCGCCATCCAAGACATTGGAACGCATCAGGAACTGTTGGACCGCGGGGGACTCTATCAACGACTTTATGAGATGCAATTCATGGAGCCCGAAGTCCCCTGGATCAGTGCGGGGTAAATGGCGCGACGTGACGGTGAATCCGTTTCCAGAGGAGTGATTTCGATGATTCTCAGCATGACCGGGTATGGCCAAGGGCAGTATGCCTGCGACGACTTTTTACTGACCGTCGTTCTGCGATCGGTGAATCATCGCCACTTCGACGCCAACCTAAGAATGCCTCAGGAGCTGCAAGCGTTTGAGAACGGTTTGAAGAACGCCTTGAAAGAAAAACTGATTCGCGGCTCGGTCAGCGCGACGGTCAATCTGGAGATGCTCGGCGAGATCGCCGTGAAGGTGAATGAGCCGGTGGCCGGGGCGTATTTGCGAGCCGCCCAGATCATTCGTGAGAAATTCCAACTCGCCAACGAGTTGAACATCGATTCGATCCTGCGGCTTCCCAACGTCGTCACGTTTGGGAACGGCGACTTAGTGAGCAACGAGCAGGTGAAGGAGAAATACCAGCGCGGCATCGATCAGGCGCTCGAGGCGGCCGTGGCGGAGCTGACCGTCATGCGGCAGCGCGAAGGCGCGCAGCTTGAAGAGGATCTTCGCCGGCGAACTTTGCGAATCGGTTCCGCCGTGGAAGAGATTGAGCAATCCATGCGCGCAAACGCCGAGATCATTTACGAGAAGTTGCGGGCGGAGGTGACGCGATTGACCGAAGCGGTGAGTGTCGATCCGGGACGCTTGGCGCAGGAAGTCGCGTACCTGGCCGAGAAGAGCGACGTCACGGAGGAAGTGACGCGCCTGAAAAGCCATGTCCGCCAGTTCCTCGATCTTTTGAAGACCGAAGGCGAGAGCGGCAAGAAAATGGATTTTCTGCTGCAGGAAATGAACCGGGAAGCGAATACCATTCTTTCAAAGACAGCGAGCGTTTTTGGAGAGGCGCGAAAGGGCGCCGACTCCGCTTTGGAAATCAAGTCGGAGATTGAGAAACTGCGCGAGCAAGTTCAAAACGTGGTTTAGAAACCGGGATGACCCGCGAGCTTGAGAAGAAAAGGATGAGCGAGGTGGCCGAGAAGCGAGGCGCCATCTTCATCGTGTCGGCGCCCTCTGGATCGGGCAAATCGACTTTGGTGAAGCGGGTCATGGAGAGAATCTCCGGCTTGCGCTTTTCGGTTTCGCATACCACGCGACCGCCGCGAGCCGGGGAAGTGAACGGCATGGATTATTTCTTCGTGGAGCGAAAGCAATTCGAGGAGATGATCCGCGAAGATCGATTCGTCGAGCACGCGACGGTGTTCGGAAATTATTATGGGACGGCGTGGCATGAGATTGAAGCGGCGCAGCAATCGGGAGACGATGTGCTTCTGGACATCGACGTTCAGGGCGCCGGGCAGGTGAAACAACGCTTTGGGGCGGAAGCCACGTCGGTCTTCGTGTTGCCGCCTTCTTACCAGGTTTTGGAGCAGCGGCTGCGGACGAGGAATTCTGACGGCGACGCCGTCATCGAGCGGCGCTTACAGAATGCGCGGCGGGAGATCCAAGAGTTCGAGAAGTACGACTATGTCATCATCAATGATGACGTGACGCGGGCCGCGGGAGTTTTGGAGTCGATCATCCAAGCTCAGCGCGCCCAACAGAGACGCATGAAACAACAGGTTTTGAAAATCATCCAAACGTTTGGAGGCATTTCAGAATGATCAAAACTCCACCTGGAGTGGACAGCAAGTTTCGGTATATTCTCATTGCGGCAAAGCGCGCGCGACAACTGCAAGGCGGGTCGCCGCCGTTATTTCCGGTGACGGCCAAGAAGCCGACGCGCGTGGCGCGCGAGGAGTTGGATAATCGCATGCTCAAGTTCGAGATTCTTGCGCCGGAGCCGGAGCAAGAAGCGAGCGGAAAGAAAAAGGGGAACTAAAGAAAGCGGCACAGCCGGGCGGGCAGCGGCGCGGCGTCCGAGGCGGTGATGGATCGATGAAAATCGCGTTGGGTGTGACCGGATGTATTGCGGCCTACAAGGCGGCGGAGTTGCTCCGACAATTGCAGCAACGGCAATTGGAGGTGCAAGTGGTGATGACGCGCCATGCGCAGGAGTTTGTCGCGCCCCTGACGTTTGCCGCATTGTCCGGCCGTAAGGTCATTAGCGTGATGTTTGGCGGTTCCGATTCCGTGCCGGCGAATGTGGAATCGGCCATCGAGCACATCGCCGTGGCGCAAAGCATCGATCTTCTGTTGGTGGCGCCGGCCACCGCCGATGTGCTTGGAAAATTCGCTCACGGTATCGCCGACGATTTTCTCTCCACGCTTTATTTGGCCACCAAAGCGCCGGTGATTGTGGCGCCGGCCATGAATTGCGAGATGTGGGATCATCCGGCCGTTCGCGAGAACGTGAAGGCGCTTCGCGCTCGCGGCGTTCACATCGTCGAACCGGATTCCGGTTATCTCGCTTGCGGCATGATCGGGCAAGGGCGCTTGGCGGAAAACGAAAAGATTCTCGAGGCGGTGTTCGAGGTCTTGCGGTTGAGCGCTGAGATGAAGGGAGAATGCGTGCTTGTCACCGCCGGCCCGACGCAGGAGGATATCGATCCGGTGCGGTACGTCAGCAATCGATCCTCCGGTAAGATGGGTTACGCCTTGGCCGAGGAGGCCTGGCGACGCGGCGCGCGTGTGGTGTTGGTGAGTGGGCCGACGGCCCTCACCGCGCCAAGCGGCGTGGAATTCGTGAACGTTCGCAGCGCCGCTGAAATGAGCGCCGCCGTCAAGAAGTATTTCGGCGAAGCCACCATCGTGATCAAAGCCGCGGCCGTGGCGGATTTCCGTCCGGCCCATCGGACCGCTTCGAAAATCAAGAAGGAAGAATTCGCGCGCGCCATTGAGATTGAACCCACGGAAGACATCCTGGCGACTCTCGGTCGAATGAAAAAAGGAAAGATTTTGGTCGGCTTCGCGGCTGAAACCAAGCTGACCCGCGAAGTGGCCCTCAGGAAGATTAAGGCAAAGAACCTCGATTTGCTGGTGGGCAACGATGTGTCGGAGCCGGGTGCGGGCTTCGACGTCGATACGAACCACGTCCTCATCTTTCACGAAGATGGATCGGTCAGAGACGTGCCGACCGCTCCGAAACCGCAAGTGGCGAAAGAAATCATCGAAGAGATTCTGAAGCTGCGGAAGCATCTGACCTCCGCGGCTCGTTGACATTTCCTTGATCCGTGCTTGGTAAAACCTTGACCTCATCCAAAACCATTGAAGATTTTCTTGAATACTTTCAAGAGATAGGAATAACCGAATTGAGCGCGGCCAAAGTGCGAGCGCCTGAGACTGCCCGCGGAAGCTCTTCGGGGAATGCGGGATCTTCAGTTGACCGGTCCATGGAGGCCCGTGAGACGCAGGAGACTGCTTCTCCGCTTTCCGAGCAGAAGTTCGTGATGCCGGCGCAATCGTTTTCGCTTTTCGGCCCGAGCGCCGGCTCTGAGAAATCCGTCACTCTGGAGGAAATTCGCGAGGACCTGGGCGATTGTCAACGCTGCAAGCTGGCGCCGCTCAGAACCCACATCGTTTTTGGCGCCGGAAATCCGCGGGCCGCGCTGATGTTTGTCGGAGAGGCGCCGGGCGCCGATGAGGACGCGCAAGGTCTTCCCTTTGTCGGGCGCGCCGGCCAGCTCCTCACCAAGATCATCGAAGCGATTCAGTTGCGGCGCGAAGATGTTTACATCTGCAACATCATCAAGTGCCGGCCCCCGGAGAACCGCACCCCGGAGCGCGATGAAATTGAGGCGTGCGAGCCGTTTCTTCTTCGCCAAGTCCATAGCGTCCAGCCGAAGGTGATTGTGTGTTTGGGTTCTCCCGCCATGCAGACGCTCTTGAAGGTGAAGACGGGAATCACGCAACTGCGCGGACAATGGGTGGACTTCAACGGGATCAAGGTGATGGCGACTTTCCATCCGGCCTATTGTTTGCGTTGGCCGGACAAGAAGAAGGAAGTGTGGGAAGACATGAAGAAGGTGCGCGAGTATCTCCGCTTCGTCGGAGCGTGGAGGCCCGAAGGCGAAACCACGCGCTGAAAAAGCGCCATCTGTTTTGTCATGAGGATCGATCCGGATCATGTGATCCAATAGGGCAACAGGATTTTGCCGGCAAACCCGGAGTGCGGCGTCGTCCATGAAATTCAACGCCGAGATTTATTTTCAAACTTCCGTCAATCTGCTCCTCGGGATTGCGTTCCTGACCTTGGCGTCCACCGGGAGAATGGACGCGCTCTCGGTGGCGGTCTTTTTGATCGCCTACATTTTCTATTCCTACTCCTACCTTCGAAGGCGCGCTCCGCTTTTTTCCGCTCGGCAAGTTTCCATTCTGACCAAACTGTACCTGGTGATTTTTGCCGTCGACCTGCTGTGGTGGTCGAGGTCGTTCGTCGACGCGACCTTGCATCTGCTGGTGGTGATTCAGGTCTTCAAATTCTTTTCCGAGAAGAAAGACCGCGACTATTTCTATCTGATCTTGATCGCCTTCATGGAACTGCTGGCCGCAGCGGCCATGACCATCAGCGCCGGTTTCTTCCTCTTCTTCATGCTCTTCCTGGGGATCGTCATTGCGACGCTCGTCAGTTTCGAGATGAAACGAACGCAAGGCCGCATGGAAGGGGACCTGGACCACGGCCCGCCGCCGGAGCGGCGCGGAAAGCTCTTCTCAAAAGTTCGAGAAAAGAAATACGCGGGTTGGCTGGCGTCGGCGTCGGCTCTTTTATGCGCCGGCACGATGGGCGTGGCCAGTATGATCTTTTTTGCGCTTCCGCGCGTGGCCGGAGGATTCTTCAGTCGCGCCGACACTTCGACGCAGGCCATCACCGGATTTTCTTCAACCGTTCATTTCGGTGACGTGGGTTCGATCAAGCGGAACATGGCCCTGGTGATGCGCGTCGAAATCGAAGGCCCGGTGAAAGATTTCGCGGGCGTGAAGTGGCGCGGCATCGCGCTGAACACTTTCGATGGATCATCGTGGTATCGCACGCTGGGCCGACAATCGATTTTGCTCCCACGGCAGCGGGAGGGATCGATGGAATATTATTCGCCGATGCTGCCCGAGTTTCCACCGCCTCATCGTTTGGTGCAGTACCGAGTCATCCTGGAGCCGCTTTCCACCAACGTGCTGTTTCTGGCCCAACACACGCGCAGCATCATGACTCCGGCGCCGGTGCGCATGGATTCCGCCGATTCCTTTTTCACGGACCTGCATCCGTACTCGCGCATTCGATACGAAGCGTTTTCGGATGTGGCGGCGCCGGGCCCGGCCCTGCCGCGCCGGGCCGCCGGCGCTTATCCCGCGGAGATTGTTCGATATTATCTTCAGATGCCCGCGGTGGATCCGCGGGTCGTCGCGTTGGCCAAGAAGGTAACGCAATCAGCCATGAATAATTTTGATCGCGCGGAGGAGCTGGAGCGGTACTTGAAACAGAATTATCGGTACACGCTCGATTTGCCGGCCGTGCGCGAGAGTGATCCCATCGCTCAATTCCTTTTTGAAACGCGGCGGGGACATTGCGAATACTTTGCGTCGTCGATGGCCGTGATGCTGCGCGTGCTTGGAATTCCTTCCCGTTTGGTGAACGGTTTTCAAACCGGCGAATACAACGCCGTGGGGAACGATTTCATCGTTCGGGAATCCGACGCCCACAGTTGGGTGGAAGCATACTTTCAAAATTACGGATGGGTCCCTTTTGATCCGACCCCTTCGGTAGCCCAGCCGAAGCCGGCGGCAGCTTGGATCACGCTGAATCATTATCTGGATGCGATGGAGTTGTTTTGGATCAACTGGGTCATCGGATACGATTCGTTCCGGCAATTCACGTTGTTCCAGGACCTGCAACATCGCGTCCTGGAATTGAAGCGGGTAGCCGAACGGACGTGGCTGAAGATCTATTCTCACACCGCCCTGGCACTCCAGAATCTTTTCTTTTCGACTCCGCGGAGAGAAACCCACGTGTGGCGCGGCTTCGGGTTCAGGCCGAAGGTCACGTGGAATTATCTTCTTTGGCTGGTTCCAGTGATATGCGTTCTGATTGTTTTTACGTGGATTCAGAAAAAGAGGGCGCGCTCATTCCAGCCGCGACGCGTCTCCGAAATGTTCTCGCGATGGCTGCGGGCGTTGGCGCGCGCCGGATACCATCGCCCCCCGGCGCAAACCCCGCTGGAATTCTCCGGATCGATTCCTGACCCGCGGGTCCGTCAGCTCTCAGTGGATCTGACCCAAATTTATAATTCTCTCCGCTTCAATCCTTCTTCATCGAACGCGGAGGCCTTTCGCCATTATCAAGAAAAACTTCGCGCCGCGATTCGAAGTCTTTGACCCTGTGGCGCAGACACCCGCGGCGGCGGGTCTGCGCCGAAGACCTCGATGGAAAGGTGGTCCTTGCATCACGCGGATGAGGTCTATTGGTGAAGATCTCTGCCGTCCGCCAAGGCGGACTGGGGACTGCATGTTCTCGGCGCCTGAGGCTGACGCCTCAGGCTACGAATATTTTGCCCCGATGAATCGGGGCTGGCCGCCTGGAATCGGCCAACGCGCGGTGGAGGTTCAAGGACGGTTACGAAAATTTCGCCCGTGAATCGGGGTGGGTCAGTTGAAATCGGCCAACGCGTACTGGTGGCTCAAGAAAGTTACAACTATTTCGCTACGATGAATCGGGGCTGGCCAATAATATTCTTGCGGCGGGATTGCCGCTGTGGGAAACACTCTCGGCTGTTTTGGCCACGGGGATTTTCGCCTCAGTGGACCTTTCGGCGAATCCGGGACCCCGCCGAGTTATCCACGCAGGGGAGGGCCAGGATGCTCTGGAGAAGAAGCCATCCGGCTTGCAGGACTTTTCGTGCCCTTGGTGTCATTGCTGGGGGTCTTGCGCAAGAGGCCTCGTTGGTCACACCGCTCAGTTTTAGAAAATAACTGATAAAATATTGCCTGACCTCGAGCCTATGGGAAGTCGAATGGATCTGCTTAGCAAGCTTCGAAAGTCTTGCTTTTCTGACAAGATGTTCAGGTCGCAGCGACATAACCTTGAGTCCGCCGCGGCCGACCGCGGCAAATTGCGGCCCCGGGCCGCTCTGCGTAATCCTGCGAAGGAGGCGCATCCGTCATGATTTGGATTGGCATCAGTATCATTGTCGTGATGATTTGCGGGTTGATGTTCCGATTTCGTAGGTCTCCGAAGCGCGGCCACTGGCCCTGGTATGGCGCGGCGGGCTTTGCCATTATCCTGGCGGCGGAGTTGCTGTTGGGAGGAAGAGTCGATTGGGTGGCTCAATACTTTACTCCGTTGGTGTGGACCGGCTACATTTTTTTGATCGACGCCGCGGTCGAGCGATTGATCGGCCATTCGCGCCTTCACGAGTTTTGGCGACGCATGGTGTGCTTGGCGCTGTGGTCGATTCCTCTATGGCTGGTCTTTGAGGCATACAACCTCCATCTCAAGAATTGGGCCTACTTCAATCTTCCTCCAGGAC
>CAZIDA010000125.1:0-8141 GCA_964537865.1 uncultured Acidobacteriota bacterium | reverse complement strand
CCTCGAACGGTCATCTTCATTTCATTCTTGATCTCCAGAAAGGAATCGGCGTCAAGATAAGAAGTGAGGACGTTGCCGTTTTTCAAATCGACCTTCAGTTTGTACGCGTCGGTCCCCTCCACCGGCTCCTTGCCCAACAGCTCGACCGTGTATCCTTTCTCTTTATAGCCGATGAGGGGGCCATCCATGTCGGCTTGGATCGCAATGACTTTCAAATCGTCCTCGCCCATCGGTTCCGGATCCTTCTTTCCTTGAAACGGCATGATGACCCAGCCGGTTTTTCCGTCGTACGCCTGAACCATGGTCAAGCCTTGGATGGTCATTTCCATCCGCATGGAGTTCGGCCGTTTTTGCTCCATGATCATAGGGACTTCCATGCCCGGGCCCACGGTCATCTTGCCGGTGTATCGAATGGTTTTGATGGCCTTGATCTTTTCCAAGCCACCTCGCGCTTGAATGTTTTTCGCGATGAGTTCATCCGCCGTCTGCGCCGACATCGACAGCGTCATCGCCACAAACACAGCAATGCCCCACAAGACTTTTCGTAGCATGTGAGTCTCTCCTTCCAAGTTTCGGAATAATCTGTCGCGTTGAGAGTTTTTGATGTTCGATCCGATCCTCGGCGGTGCGCCCGCCGAGAGCTTCCCCCTAGCTTTCGATGGCCCCAGTCCAGCCTCCTCCATCCCACTTTGCGAAGCGCCAAGACGGAGATCGACTTTCTTCGCGCTGGTTATCCATGAATACGACGGCGCCAATCGAAAGGTTTCCGCGGGGCGGGCAATTTCGGTGGGCTGAAAGAGGGGCAGAACAGTCTCGGCGCGTTGCGGAAGAACTTGGAAGCGATTCTTGCAACCCCATCCGGCTTCCTGAAACTCCAATTGCCAAATTCCAATTTCCAAGCAAACGCCAATCTTCAAATTTCAAACATACGTTCGCCTGCAAGAACTGAGAAGATCAGACAGGAACGTGTTTTTGCTTGGCCATTGAGATTTGGCTATTGTTTGGAAATTGGCATTGGGTACCTGGACTTTTCCTTTCTTAGGCGGGACTTCTCCGGATTTTCCGGGTTGGGCTTCCCTTAACTTTCCTGAACCTTTGTCGTTGAGGAACGTATAAAGTCTCAGAACTGGGAGGGGGATGAGACGATGCTCAAATTTCTTCTGTGGTGCATATTGCTGGTGCTGTGCTGGCCGTTGGCGTTGCTGGCGCTGATTCTCTATCCGTTCATCTGGCTTCTTCTGCTGCCCTTCCGACTTCTCGGCATTGCCGTGGAAGGCGTCTTCGGATTGATCAAAGCCCTCTTTCTTCTTCCCGCCAGGATTCTCGGAGGCCCCGGAAGATTTTAGGCGGTTCGTGAAAATCCATCAGTTCCCAAAAGGATCTGGTAGTCACGATCTCCGTGGGGGATCGTGAGCTTCTGTGATGGATCGAGGAAGAGCCCACGATCCGCCAAAAGGCGGCCGGATCGTGGCTACCAAAGCATGCGGGGCATTTTCGGCGAATGAGTGTCTGGGCCACGAGGGTATCGGCGCTCTCAAGAACCTCCGGATCATTCCTCCTCACGCCGCTGTCTAAACTTCATCACCCCACCCGCCAGCGCTATCAACGCGATCAAACCAAGCGATGCAATGGAGACCGCGTCTCCCAAACGGCGGTCCGGTGTTTCCAGAAAATCCAACGTCACTTGATGCGAACCCGCGGGCACTTCGACTTGAATATTTCGCCAATCGCCGTGGGCGCGAATCTTCGCCGCCCGCCCATCAACTTGAGCGCTCCACCCCGGATAATCAAACGCTCGAAGGTTCAGCCAATCGTCACGATCGAGTTGAGCCCGAACCTTCCGGCGCTCCGGCGACCAATCATCAATCGAGACGCTGCCGCTTCCATGTTCCAGCCAAGCTTTTTGCAAGCGTGGCAGATCGTCGACCTCCATCGACACCGACTGCGGAATCATCACATCATTCGTGTGTTCGGACTCAGGAACAAACTCCACCAGCTTCCTCTCCGGGAAAACAATTCCGAAAAGGCTGAACGAAATTCCAGCGATGAGCGTCGCCACGCCCAACACGGCCCAACCGCTTCCGGCCTTCGTCTTTCCCTCTTCCTTTGATCGGATGAACTTATCGATCACGCCGCCGAGAAGCAGCGCGCCGGCCAAGGTGGTGATCGCCAGCATGCGCCACGAAAAAACGCCCACCTCAATTCTGGGAAGCAGGCGGCCCAGCGGCGCCGAAAGCGCGGTCATCATGAACGTCGCGAAAAGGCCGAACGCCGTCCACAGAATCAGATGCATTCTCTTCCGATTGAATGGCCGGCGCCTTCTTCGGTCGATGAAAAGCAACGCGCCGGCGGCGACGACGATCGCCGCCGTGTTGAACCACCAAATTCCATTGACGGTTCGGTAGAATCCCGGCGACTCCTGAATAAAATCGGCTTGGCTGAAGACGTAGGTTTCGTGGTATGGCCAGTCCTCTTGAACAATTTCACTGTGGATGAGCTTCTGCTCCTGCGACGCCGGATAAAGATAGGCCGCCGAGAAAGCAAGCCCCAACGTCATCGCCACGCCCACCAAGATCAAGCCCGTTCCATCTTTTCGAAAAATCGTGAGAAGCAGAATCACGATCACGCACGCGAGGCTGAATTGGTATGCCGTCGGCGGATGACACCAGAGGAACGCCCCGTAGCTCAAACTCAATCCGGCGATATTCCCCAGCGCGCGCGGCCATCCGCCCGGCCTTCTTCCAATCGGCTCAAAAGCGGTTGCGCGCGACGGCGGCGCGGCAATCGAATCTTCTTCCACGGTTCTTCGGCTCTGAAACAGCCGATCGATGAAAATCAGAATCAAAGGCATCCACAGGAACGAAGTCAGCTCCGGCATCGCTCCCCGGACATATTGATCGAGAAGATGATACGGAAAGAAGATGTAGGCGGCCATGGCGATCATGGCGGCTGCCGGAGAAAGCACATGCCGCGCGTAGACGTAAAGACTCAGGCCGGACGCGATCATCAGACACCAAGTCACGAGCAACAGATCTAAAGTCCAATTCGAAGCCAGCAGATGCGCGATCGCGATGAGGTAATAAAAGCCCGAAGGATAAAAAATATTTGTGGGAGCGCCCAGCCCACGATTCGTGTCCTCTTCCCAGCGCGGATAAACGAGCCCCGAGGAGAGGCCGTGAAAGAACGAACGCATCTGCTCGTAGTGCGTCACCATGTCGTGCGTGTCGGGCATGCGAAACCACATCGGCGCGGTTCCCCAATGCGGCCGTCCCATGAAGAAGAACGGAAGGACCGCGAGCGCGGACAGCAACACGCACACGCACACGATCTTGAATGGGATTCTTCCGGTCTTCGATGGGGATGGAGTAGAAGGCCGGCCTGACGCGCCTTGGGGCTCTTCGTTCGTCATAGGTTTGAGTTTCAGCTTCTGGAGAATTTCTTGGGCGAGATTATTTTTCTCCGACAACTTGGACGATGATCTTCCGTCGGCGCTCCCGGTTGTCAAAATCGATGAACACCACCTGTTGCCAAGTTCCCAACGCCACGCGGCCATCCATCAACGGGATGGAAAGCGAAGGTTTCATCAACGCCGCGCGGACGTGCGAGAAGCCATTCCCGTCACCCCAGCGTTGATCGTGTTGGTAGGGAATGCCGGCAGGAGCGATCCGTTCAATGGCGCGCTTCAAATCCTCCAACACGCCGGACTCATATTCAATTGTGGTGATGGCGCCGGTGGACCCCGGACAAAACACGGTGACCAGTCCGTTTTGAACTTGGGACTTCTCGACAATCCGGCTCACATGCCCGGTGAGATCAATGATGTCGTTGAAGCCGCGAGTTTTCAAGGACACGGATTCCGAATAAGTCATAAGATCGATTCCTGGCTGCGCGCGACGCATCACGGGGAAATCACGGAAAACTGGCTGTGTCGCGCGGTGCGCCGAATTCCCAGCTTCTGCATGCGGGAGTTGAGCGTGGTGCGATTCATGCCTAAGCGCGCGGCGGCGCCGTTGGGACCGGCAATAACGCCGCCGGTTTCTTCCAGCGTTCTCAGAATATGTTCGCGCTCGAGGTCTTCCATCGTCTTCGGCTGAAAATTCTCGACGCCTTTGGGAACCAGCGACGGCGCCACGTAGCGGAGCTCGAGCGTGTCGCTTTCGCAAAGGATGACGCCGCGCTCGATGACGTTTTCGAGTTCCCGGATATTCCCCGGCCACTCGTAGCGCTGCAGCGCTTCCAGCGTGCGCGTGGAAATTTTCCGGATGTCTTTGTTCAGCCGCAAAGAGTGCTTGTGGACGAAGTAATGGACCAGCGCCGCGATGTCCTCGCGTCGCTCCCGAAGCGGCGGCAGTCCCAACGGAAAAATATTCAAGCGATAAAAAAGATCCTGCCGAAACTCGCCTTCGCGGACCATGCGATCGAGATCGCGATTGGTGGCGGCGATGACGCGCACGTCCACCTTCAACGTCTTCACGCCGCCGACGCGCTCGAATTCTTGTTCTTGCAAGACGCGCAGGAGCTTCGACTGCACGTCCTTGGGAAGCTCGCCGATCTCATCGAGGAAGATGGTGCCGCCGTCGGCCAACTCAAAGCGCCCGCTCTTGCGCGTGATGGCACCGGTGAAGGCGCCTTTTTCGTGACCGAACAATTCGCTTTCGATAAGGCCTAACGGAATGGCTGCGCAGTTCACCTTCACGAACGCTCGTTCCCGCCGCGCGCTCAAGGTGTGAATGGCGCGCGCGATGAGTTCTTTTCCAGTCCCGGTTTCCCCGGTGATCAAGACCGTGGAATTCGTCTTCGCCACTCGTTCCGCGCCCTTCAACACTTTCTTCAACAACCGGCTCTGTCCGACAATCTCGTCGAAGTGCTGTTCTATCCGAATCTCCTCCTGCAAATAAACGTTCTCCTCCTTCAACTGATTCTTCAGCCGCATGATTTCTTCGTAGGTGAGAACGTTCTGCAACGCAATGGCCACCTGATTGGCGATCTGTTTCAGAAAATGGCCTTCGATGTTGTCAAAGTGATGGGCTTCGCGACTGGTGAGCGTCATTCCGCCCAGCACGCGATCGCCTCGGATGAGCGGCGCGGTCACGAACGACAGGAAGCCTTCCTTCAAAAACATTTCCGTGACAGGCTGGAATTTTTGTCCTCGCCGGAGATCACCGACGACGATGATCTCCCGCGTTCGAAGGATTTCGCCGGCCAACGAGTCTTCGGTATAGGGAAGCACCAAGTCCGGCTCGAAAACATTGAAGTCGTCGTTCTCGGTGGGCGGATGATGGACGCCTCCGAGTTTCAGATGGCGTGGCTCGTCGGAAGTGACCACCATCAACACACGCACTAGTCGACGCGCCTCGTCCAAAAGCACCGTCGACGCGGCGTCGAAGGTAATGTAACCATGCAGCGCCCGATACAATGACCGAAACAAATCTTCCCGGCTGAAGTTGGCGATGATGGCGTTGTTGATCTCCAGCACCAGTTGATGCTGTTGCTCCAACCGAATTTTTTCTTGAAGCGTGAAGTTGTCTTCTTCCAAGCGGCGCGAGAGGCGCTTCAGCTTGTCGTAATTGGCGGCGTTGTCGTACGCCACGGCGACCAAGCCCGCCACTTCTTCAAAAAAACTCTTCTCTTCTTCCGAAAAGGCGTTCAAGTCACGGCTGGCAATGGAGAGCACGCCGACGACGCGATCCCGCACCACCAGCGGCACGGCGCACCCGGATCGCAGGCCGCCTTCCATCAGCTTCGAAAGGCTCGGCGCGAACCGCGACTCCAATTGATAATCCGGAATGAGGATCGATTGCCGATGCTCAAACACCCATCCCGCCAGACTGTTCTCGCGTTGCACTTCGGAGTACTGCGTCAGCACGGTGCTGGGGCGATCGATTTCGAGCAATTGAATTTGGAAGGTGTCGCGGTCGCGATGGGGAATCAGGACGGCCGCATAATGAAATGGCACCAGCCGCCGCAACGAAATGACGGTGGAATGAAAGACGCTGTCCGGATCGAGACTCGAGGAGATGGCGGTCGCCATCTCCAGAAAGGTCCGGTATTTTTCATCCAAGGAATTTAACATGATTCTCTTAACATTGGGGAAACATCGGCCATGAGGGCAACATCAGATTCGCTCTCCGATTTTGTTCTCGACCGCGCGCTCCCACACTTTGGCGCCCACCGCCAAGTCTTCCAGCGCAATTCCCATCGACTTGAAGAACGTGATCTCCTCAGCCGATCCGCGGCCCGGAACGTGGCCGGCCACGACCGATCCCAACTCCACGATCTTCTCCCAAAACAGCAGGCCGCGCTCGATGGGCCTCAAAAATTCTCCCGCTTCAACCTGCGCTTGTTCCCGCGAATCGGCGACGATGCGATGCGACCGAACCACGGTGGTGGTGTCCACCTCGGCGCGAATCAGCGCGTTTCCACCGATCACATTCAAATGCGTTCCCTCTCTCAACCAATCGCCGTCAAACACCGGCTCGGCGGAGGAGGTCGCCGTGATGAGAATGTCGGATTGCTCCACAAGCTTTTGCGCGTCGGACGCCGGACGCACTTCCACTTGAAGCAGCGGCGCCATCTCGCGGCAAAACGCTTTCACTCTCTCGGAGCGGCGCGACAGCGCCAGCGCGCGCTTCACTTTTCGAACGGCGCACATGGCCTGCAACTGACTGCGCGCCTGATAGCCCGTTCCGATGATGCCGACCGTCTCGGCATTCGGACGCGCCATCCATTTGGTGGCCACGCCGCTCGCCGCGCCGGTGCGAATCTGGCCCATCAAATCCGCTTCGATGATCGCCAACAACTCGCCGGTCTCGGAGCTGTACAGGTTGACCAAAAACTTGGCGCCCGAGGTGAACCAGGTGTAGGCCTTGAATCCGATCACGCCAAACGCCGGCAGACCGGCCATCATCACCTGCAATCCTTCGTGCTTTTGGTGGACCCGCGCGCGCGGATGATTGGTGGCGCGGCCGTTCCCCAACTCCAAAAAAGCCCGCTCCACGCACTCCAGCGCGGTCGGCATATCCAGCAACCGCTTCACGTCCTGCTCTCGCAACAGAAGCGCCACCGTCTCCCCCTAAGAAATTAACCTTGAAAAAGATACAATCATAGGGGTATAAAGGGTGTCAACAGGTTTCGAGCACTGACTCGATTCCCATTGAATTTGAAAGGAGTGGGAGATAACCCATGGATGTCTTAGCGCCTTGGCACTTAATCATTATTTTGGCCATTGCTGTTTTTGTGTTTGGTCCGAAGAAGATTCCGGAACTTGGAAAAGGATTGGGAGAGGGCATCCGAGGATTCAAGGATGCTCTGAATGGTGGAATGAATCCCGACTCCCAGAAGAACCCCGAAGCGCCCAAGCAGGTCGAGAGCAAGAAGTAGTTGGGCGACTTGCATCCACCCTTTTCCCCTTCAGGGTCAGCCCGTGTAGCCATTCTTGAATCAACCGAGGATTTCTTTTCTTTGACGAGTGAAGAATCGTCCAGGGAATGGTGCGCCTCGGCGATCGAGCGATGAATCGATCGAACGGGTTCTAATTCTCTGATAGGTCCCATCAGGTCCTAATCACGTCCTATCTGTTCCCAGGTGAACCCATTCTTCACCCTTGAAGGAATTTGCGCTCGCTTGTATTCTAGCTGAGCTGTCTCACCTTTCTTCTTTGGAGGCCTTCCTATGTCGCGTCCTATTGAAACCATCGGAGTGATTGGCGCCGGGACCATGGGCAACGGCATCGCCCAGGTGTGCGCCGTCGCCGGCTATCATGTGATTCTCAAAGATGTCAAAGACGAGTTTCTCGATCGTGGACTCAAGACCATCGAGAAGTCTCTCAGCAAGTTTGTCGAGAAAGGAAAATTGGCGGCGGATCAAAAAGCCGCGGCCCTGAAAAACATCGGCACAACGCTCACAGCGCAACCGCTCGCCGGTTGTGACTTCGTCGTGGAAGCGGCCAGCGAAAACTATGAAATCAAGAAACAAATCTTTCAAGAACTCGACGGCATCTGCCGCCCGGATGTCATCTTCGGATCGAACACCTCATCGATCTCCATCACGCGCCTGGCGGCTCAAACGAAACGTCCGGACAAATTCATCGGCATGCATTTCATGAATCCCGTGCCGGTGATGCCTCTGCTGGAGCTGGTGCG
>CAZIDA010000124.1:4613-8176 GCA_964537865.1 uncultured Acidobacteriota bacterium | reverse complement strand
GTAAAAGGTGAAGGTCCGCAAAACACCGTTGAGGTTCGGGTTCCAGTAGTCTTTATAGCTGCCGTAACTGAAGATGAGTCCTCCTTCGAATTTGCGCGGGAAGAGATAGTAAGCTTTCGACTGCCCGATCCATTGAGGAACGATCACCTCTGAGACCTGGGTGGCGCCAAATTGGACGTTGCCCAAAGCCGCTGAAAAGAGACCGTCCGGATCGAACGCGCCTTGCTGAATCAGGGATAGGTTGCCGAGTTGCGCCGCGTCGTTGGGATTGACGTCGGGTCGCATTCCGCTGCGGGCCGAGTTATAGGTGAGCCTGAGATTAAGCACCAGACGCTGCTTGATGGTGTAGGAGGATTCGCCCCAGTAAGTTTGGCTGATTTGTTTGTAGGGAACGGCGGGTTCGTCCACGACGTATCCGACGCCGCTGTCGTTCTGAAACGCCATGTAGGTCGTCAGATTGTTCTGCTGATAGGAATACCCGAGTCCCAAGCTCCAGTCCGGCACAAAGCGCAAGGTGGCGCTGGCCGTCTCTGTGTAGAAACGGTTGCGGCGTTGAAAGTCGCCGGGGGTATTGGGGAGGGGAATAGCCGGGAAGGCGTTCTGCACGATGACGTTGGTGTCGTTCGTGAAAACCAGCCATGCGGCGGGGGTGAGCGTCAAATTCGTGAAGGTGCGATTGTTGCTTTGGGGCACGACCAAGTAGCCTGGATTGTGAGTCCCCGTCCACTCATATCCCGCCCGCGCGCTCCAGCGACCGCGGTCGTGATATCGCAACGCCGTCCCCATGGTGTTGCTGAACGAGGAAGGCGCCGGCATCAACAGATCGGTATTATCCATCGAGTAGATTTGCGGCCAGAGGAAGGTGTTGGAGCGGGTGATCCCGCCGCGCCGGTAATACGCTTCCGCATCGAACCCTTTCGGCAACTCGTAAGCCAACCGCACACCCTCGGAATGATCGTGGTACGACACATTGCCATACAGGCTGTAAAACGGCGTGAAGGCGTTGAGGAGGTTCTGCTGATGATAATTGGCGGTCACGCGCAGGCGGGCGAGGGGACGCCAGTTCACTGTCTCGTCCGTACCGAACCCATTCTGCCGATTCCCGGTGAATGTGTCCTGTGATCGCGTGTAACTTGCATTCCCGTTAAAATTGAGATGGGGCGAAGCCGTCCAAGTCAAGTTGACGCGGTCGGACGACGCCTGATTGGGAGCGGGGATATTGAGGTAGTAATTCCCGGCAGGAAAATCGCCGGGCGCCGGTCCCGACGGAGGGGGATTGACGGCCGATATCCCTTCGTTTTCGGGAGTGAACGGCCCGGTGTAAGTGGCGATCGGGAAGGGGAGCCGGTCCTTGAAGCTGCTGTAGTGATGTTCCCAAGTGAGCCGTACCGGGCCCAGGTCAACGTCCGCTCCTCCACCAATGTTTCGAGTCGTAGAGTTCATGCGCTGGAACTGTGAACTGAAGTGGCATTGCTGGCCGCAGGTGGTATTCACCCCATCCACAAAAACAGCCGGAGTGGAGTTCTCATCCAGATAGGAAAGCTGAGTTACACCCGACCGCGCCTGCCAGTTTCCCTTTACGAAAACATGCACCGGCAGCTTCGGCAACTTGACTCGCGCGTAGGCATTGCCCAGCCGTCTCGTCACTCCAAAAACAGCGTGAGAGGGGATGAGATCGGTGCTGCTGTCGGGGGGAGTCGTGGCGCCGGGAGGAACGTCCAGAACCGGGAACGCGTAGAAGGGATAATGATCCTGCTGCTGCACCAAGCTGCGAGCGTCAAACCCAAATTGGGCCCAATGGCCGATCGTCACCTGGGAGGCGGCGGAGTAATCATTGCCGGTCAGGACATTGGCTCGAGAAACCACGGTCAGGTGTTTCTGCGGCAAGACATACGCCAGGGCGGCATCGGCGCCCCCCGACTGTTGTAGGCTGTCATACTCGCCGACTCGTCCCAAGTAACCCGAACCGTCGACAAACCGGTAAGAGCCGGGATCGATGGAGTAGGCCGAATAGGAAGTGCTCGCATCCGCGCCCGGAGCATTGTCGTTTTCACCCCACATATTTCCACCGGACAGCGGAGGCAGATATCCGGACATCATCCCCAGTGCCCCGCTGGCGGCGCCAATCGCGTACGTCGATCCGTGAGACGGAAGCAGACGGGATCCGGAAGCCGCCGAGGCGTTCGAGCGCGCAGACACAAGAGCCGCAACGGAATTGGTGATGGCCGGTTGAGGAGGCTCGGAAGGCACACCGAATGGTCCCTTGTCTATGAATCGACTCCCGCCGGTCGGAGTCGCGACATCCGTGCCGTGAATTGATCCATGACAATTGGTGCAGCGATCCGGCAAAGGCAAGCCGGCGCCGTTGTGATGGCCGGCATGACATTGTAGGCACAGCGCCGGTACGCTCACGGACAACAGGTTCGTGTTCGGCGAGCCGTGGGGGGTGTGACAAATCAAGCAGTTTTCAGTGACCGGGGGATGTTGATAGGCAAATGGCCCGCGATACTGCGCGTGGCAAGTCAGGCAAAGTTGGTTGGTATTCGCCGTCAACAGGTTGTTTCCCGCCGCCCCGCCATGCGGATCGTGGCAGTCCATACAACTCATCTTCCCTTCGCGCAACGGGTGGTGGTACGGCAGGCTCATCTCACCACGCTGGGTGGGGTGACATCTCAGGCAAGCGTCATTCGCCTGCCAAGGAGGTTGGATCATCACTTTGCTTTCGGGGACCAAGTTTTCCACGGAGGTGACGCGGGCCGGAGTCACGACGTCAAGAATCGCTTCTTTCTTGAAGGCGGCTTTGACGTTGTCACTGTGGATCTGATGGCAATCGATGCAGCGGACTCGGTTCGACGCGTGAGGGCTCCCAACCCAGTTGCGAATTTGCGCGTCCCGGGCGTGACAACTCAAGCAAACGCCGTTGGCGTCCGCAGCGGAGCGGCGGGAGAAGGAAACAATCTTCGAAATGTCTCCGCCGCCGTCGACGTGGAGACTGCCAGGACCATGGCACTCCTCGCATTCGACACCTTGCTGCGCATGAAATGCGTGGCCAAACTCCTTGGCCACATCGGCGTGGCATAGTTTGCAGGTGTCGCTGCCCACCGCGGTGGCCCCGGGAATCTGCACATATTTCTTAAACGAGGCCATAGCGTACGCCGATTTCTCGGCGGCTGAGCAAGGGACGGAAAGAACGAACCCTAGAACAAGAACAGAGATTCCAACTCCGCGGGAATGTTGCCACATCGCCTTGTCCTCCCCATGGGCTCAATTCGGGATTTCCTTTTGAGTTCGAGCAACATCCAATGCTCCACATCAACTCGTCTTGTGGGCGTAACGGAACACGCTTTCCGTCGGGAAAGTTTCCAGACCTCTGCAAAGAGGATAGTCGCTGTCGGGATAGCCTCACTATGGACGAATCTTGCAACCCCTCTCTTCAAGCCACTCGGCGCTGGATTCATTCCCAAGGCTCTCGAGGGCATCGTAAGCTTGAGCTCTCAGATTCAGATCAGAATTATGGATTCAAAGACGCCGTCATACTAACTCACACCCGAGTAAAGTTCAAT
>CAZIDA010000124.1:0-4513 GCA_964537865.1 uncultured Acidobacteriota bacterium | reverse complement strand
GGATTTTATCGGTCAACTGATTTATCGTGGGTGGAGGATTTTTCCGGATTTGGAGCTTCGGGATCCCGCAGCGCGGGATCCCGGCGACCAATCAAAGTTCGACTTTGCGCAAACGCAGCGCGTTGGTTACAACGGATACCGAACTGAAGCTCATGGCGGCGGCGGCGATGATCGGGCTCAGCAGGATCCCGAAGAACGGATACAGAATGCCGGCGGCAATGGGCACACCGATGGAGTTGTAGACGAACGCGAAAAACAAATTCTGTTTGATATTGCGCATCGTGGCACGGCTCAACAGGCGTGCCCGGACGATACCGCGCAGGTCGCCTTTGACGAGTGTGACTCCGGCGCTTTCCATGGCGACATCCGTGCCGGTGCCCATAGCGATCCCCACTTGTGCCTGGGCCAACGCGGGAGCATCGTTGATTCCGTCGCCGGCCATGGCGACGAAACGTCCGTCGGCCTGAAGTTTTTTTACGGCGCCGGCTTTGTCCTGCGGGAAAACCTCCGCAATAACCTGATCAATATTGAGCTTCTTTGCCACGGCCTCCGCGGTCGTCCGGCTATCACCGGTCAGCATCACGATGCGGATGCCATCATCGTGAAGCTGGCTGATGGCTTCTGGCGTCGTTTTTTTAACAGGGTCGGCCACACCAATTAACCCTGAAACCGCACCATCCACAACGACGAACATGACAGTTTGGCCGTCCAGCCGCATTGCTTCGGCGCGCTCAAGAAGTCCGCCGGCATTAACATGAAGGTCCTCGAGAAGCGTTCGATTCCCCAAGGCAACCTGTGTTCCATCGACGCGTCCTTTTACGCCCCTTCCGGTCAACGATTCGAACTCTTCGGCGGACGCAAGGTGGGCGCCCTGCGCTTCCGCTGCGGCTACAATCGCCGCCGCAAGAGGATGCTCGCTGCCTCGTTCGAGGCTGGCAGCGAAGCGAAGCAGCTTTTGTGAATCAAAGCGGTCGGCCGTTTCCACGGCCACAAGCCGAGGCTTGCCTTCGGTGAGCGTGCCGGTCTTATCCACGACCAAGGTATCCACCTTTCGCAGGTGCTCAATTGCTTCGGCATTTTTGAACAAAACGCCGACCGTGGCCCCCTTTCCTGTAGCGACCATGATGGACATCGGCGTCGCCAGCCCCAAGGCACACGGACAGGCGATGATCAACACCGCAACGGCATTTACCAAGGCATGCGCCATGCGAGGGTTCGGACCCCACAGGGCCCACATAATGAAAGTGACGATCGCGATGCTGACAACGATGGGGACGAAGTAGCCGGCCACGACATCTGCCAGTTTTTGAATCGGGGCCCGGCTGCGCTGGGCCTCAGCCACCATGTGCACGATCTGCGCGAGTAAGGTTTCGCTGCCGACGCGTTCTGCGCGCATCACCAGGGATCCTGTTCCGTTCACGGTAGCCCCGGTGACACGGTCACCCGACTGCTTTTCGACGGGAATCGGTTCGCCGGTGATCATAGATTCGTCGACGCTGCTGCGCCCCTCGAGCACCACACCGTCCACCGGAACTTTCTCCCCGGGACGCACGCGCAGCTTGTCCCCGGGCTTGACTTGGTCCAGTGGCACATCCGCTTCCGAACCGTCCTCTTGAATCCGCCGCGCGGTTTTCGGGGCCAGGCCCAACAAGGCCTTGATGGCCGCACCGGTTTGACTGCGAGCACGCAGTTCCAGTACCTGGCCGAGTAACACCAGTGTTGTGATAACGGCAGCCGCCTCAAAATAGACTGCTACCACTCCTGCTTCGTCTCGAAACGCGGCCGGGAAGATGCCAGGGAACAACGCCGCGACAAGGCTGTAAAGATATGCGATACCTACGCCAAGGCCAATCAAGGTGAACATGTTCAGACTGCGATTGACGATGGAACGCCAACCGCGCACGAAGAACGGCCAGCCGCCCCAGAGAACAACCGGCGTGGCGAGGATCAGTTCGAACCAGGTCCAAAATCGCTCGGACGCCAAACTCCCCAAGGGGTCCCCAGGAATTAACTTTCCCATCGCTGAAATGAGGACAGGAACCGTGAGGACCACTCCCACCCAGAATCGGCGGGTCATAAACTTGAGTTCCGGATTCTTTTCTTCCTCGACGGAAACGGTTTTGGGTTCAAGAGCCATTCCGCAAATAGGGCAAGAACCCGGTTCCGGCTTGACAATCTCCGGATGCATCGGGCAAACAAATTCCGTCTTCGTCCGCGGGGCGGAAACCATCAGCGGCTCCAGCGCCATGCCGCACTTGGGACACGGTCCTGGTTTGGACGCTCGAACTTCCGGATCCATTGGACAGCCATAGACCGTCCCCGCGGGTTCGGACGCAACCTCTCGCGAGGCCTTCGAAACTTCTTTTTGCGTCGAGGCGACAGCGGGTGAAAGATAATTCTCTGGAGCGCTTTGGAATTTGCTTAGACAATGAGGACAGCAAAAATAAAAAGTCGTCCCTTGGTACTCCAGCTTGGCCTTCGCGGTCTCCGGGTTGACTGTCATTCCGCAAACCGGATCTTTCACCATATTGGGGGTGGCATGAGAGATGTTGGAAAACCCACCCAGGACATCAACGCTCACAAGGGGAGATGGGGAAGGCGCTGTCGCCGCGACGTACTTGCCTGGATCAGCGTCGAACTTCTGCTTGCAAGAGGGCGAGCAAAAGTAAAATTCCTTTCCGTTGAATATGGTTTTGCCGCGGGCTCTTTTCTCATCCACCGTCATCTGACAAACCGGATCAATTGCCATCCCGATGATTCCTCCTCAAGGGATTTGGATCATTGTACAATATTATTGATTCGCCTTTTTTGAAAAGGAACAAAAAATTTATCGCCACTTTTCAGAGAGCATCGAGCCCGTATCCGCAGAATCCCGCCGGCCTGCATCCCGTTGGCTTGACTCAGCGGCATGACGTCACAGAGCAGCATAGCATTTCGCTTGTCCCTTGGAAGTGGGCCCCTCTCGTAGCTCTTGATCCTCGCGTCACGGATTTAACCAGACGCTGGGCCGCGGGGCCCATTTGGAGAATTCCCAGACTTGCCTGGCGCCGGCTGCGGCTCAACTCTTAATTCTCCTCCAGCTCGACACCCAGCCCCAAGGCCATGCGGTTCACAAACGCAAAGCAAGAAACCACGAGCGTCAAATCCAGGATTGCTTCGTCACTCCATCCCAACTCTCTCAATGCTTGGATATCCTGTTGGCTGGAAGCGGAGGGTTCCCGAGTCAGCTTCTCTGCAAAACCCTTTGGCGACAAACTGTGTAAAAATAAATCCGATGCGAAGGCTCACAGTGCATTTCCATCGTGTTGTGATACATTTCTGATTCCCTGAAAAATCACGTTTTTTTGAAAACCAAGGGGTTTGCAGCAGAATCGATTGTCGCGGCCTGACCCCATTTGTTCTTTTTCGATAATCAGGAGGAGATCGACAAGACTCAGGAGGCCATTGCAGAGGCACGGAAGAAGCTCGACACGATGCTTATAGGTTTGTAAATGCTTCACTGATTTGTATTCGCACAATGCTGTGATACGATAATAACGAACATATGAAATCGAAGGAGACTTCGCTATGATGGGACCTATGATGTACGGGCCATATGGAGGCGGGATGTGGATGTTCTTCCACTTCTTTTTCTGGATTCTTGTTATTATCGGCGTTGTCCTGCTGGTCGCATGGATTGTCAAGCAGCCCGGCAGATATGAACGCGGCCATGGAGATGAACCCCCTCTTGACATACTGAGGAAGCGTTACGCTCGCGGGGAAATTTCAAAGGAAGAGTTTGAAAGAATGAAGAAGGATATTTTATAGAGTTGCCTCTATGAGAAAAAACCGCTTACTCATAATCGCTGTTATTCTAATAGTACTGGGTCTGATAGGCTTTGTGACAACAGCTTGGTTTGGAAACTATCAGGCGCGGGGAAGAATGTCTCAGATGCCCGGTATGATGATGAATGGTATGATGGGCGGCGGCATGATGAATCGGGGGCAGATGAAAGACATGATGCAGAGGATGATGCCCGGAATGCTCCCGCCTGGAATCAAACCGGAAAATCTGCCTGAGCCCGATGGTCGCGGGGCTAAACTTTTGACGCATTATTGCACCCAATGTCATGACTTGCCAAGTCCGAGGATGCACACAGCCGAGGAATGGCCATCGATAACTGGTAGGATGTTCACGCGCATGTCCATGATGTCCGGCATGATGGATATTGAAAATCCCTCCTCTGAAGAACAGCTTCTTATAGTCGCCTATTTGAAAGATCATTCGCTGAAGTCTGTTGCTCCAGATATGCTTCCTTTCCCTGAGTCAAAGGGAGCGATTCTGTTTAAGGAGACATGCACACAGTGCCATGCTCTTCCTGATCCGACCCTGCACACAGCGCAAGACTGGGGGGCAGTGGTAGAACGAATGCGAGGCAATATGCAGGCGATGGGTAAAAGGGTGATTACCGATCAGGAAAAAACCGAGATAGGCGCATATTTAAGTAATCACGCTCGCAAGTGAAAAAGTAAG
>CAZIDA010000123.1:0-8217 GCA_964537865.1 uncultured Acidobacteriota bacterium | reverse complement strand
AGCGGGCAGAGAGGGGGCACGCGCGGGACATCTCCCGCACGACGGCCACGTTGGGTTTGGTCATCCGCCGCATGAACACGAAAAGGTCCATGAGCGACTTCGCGTCCTCCAGATTCTCCATGACATCGCGCTTCTGAATTTCTTGAAGAACGCTCAAATCCATGCCGGCGCAGAAATCTTTTCCCGTGCCGCTCATAAGAACGGCGCGGACTTTCGGATTCCTCTCCGCCTCGGTAAACGCCGCCTTCAGCTCCGCGATCAAATTGAGGTCGAGGGCGTTTCGTTTTTGGGGGCGATTCAACGTGATTCGCGCGACCGCATGGCGCACGGAGTACAGAAGCTTGCGATAATTCACCGGAGATTTTTTCATTTGCTACAGAACCATCTCTTTCAGATCCGGCGCGATCAGCAACTTCGGTTCGGTGCGATCTTGAACCTCGCGCTGAGTTGTTCCTGGCGCCAATTCACGCAAGAGCAATCCCTGCGGCGTCACATCCAATACCGCCATGTCGGTGATGATGCGGTTCGCCACGCGACGCCCCGTCAGCGGCAAGGAGCACTTCCGGACAATTTTCGGCGTCCCGTCTTTGGCGGCATGCTCCATGATGATAATCACTTGTTTGGCCCCGTGAACGAGGTCCATGGCGCCGCCCATGCCTTTCACCATTTTCCCCGGGATCATCCAGTTCGCAAGGTCGCCTTGTTCGCTGACTTGCATGGCGCCCAGGATGGCGCGGTCGATGTGTCCGCCGCGAATCATGGCAAAGCTCTGACCGCTGTCAAAAAACGCGGCGCCTGGGATCACCGTGATGGTCTCTTTGCCGGCATTGATCAAATCGGGGTCTTCCTTTCCCTCCACGGGATAAGGTCCGACGCCCAGTATTCCATTTTCACTTTGCAGCACGACATGAACACCGGGAGGAACAAAATTCGGAATCAACGTCGGCATCCCAATTCCGAGGTTGACGTAATCGCCGTCGCGCAACTCAAGGGCGGCGCGGCGGGCGATCTGTTCGCGAGTCAGCATGGTCTCATCCCTTTCTCACCGTGCGGCGCTCAATGCGCTTCTCATAATCACGACCCTGAAAAATGCGATGAACAAAAATACCAGGAAGATGGACGGAATCCGGATTGATCTGCCCCGGCTCGACAAGCTCCTCTACCTCGGCAATGGTCACCTTGGCCGCCACGGCGCACAGCGGATTGAAATTTCGAGCCGAGGCATGAAACACCAAGTTGCCCATGGAGTCGCCTCGAGCCGCCTTGACGATGGCAAAGTCACCGGTGATGGCATGTTCGAGGACGTATTCGCGGCCATTGAACGCGCGTGTTTCCTTGGGCTCGCTGGCGAGACGCACGGTGCCGTCGGAATTGTAAAGCATCGGCAATCCACCTTCCGCCACTTGCGTCCCGACGCCCGTCGGCGTATAAAACGCCGGGATTCCAGAGCCGCCGGCGCGGAGGCGTTCGGCGAGCGTTCCCTGAGGGACCAACTCCACCTCCAACTCCCCCGCCAGGAATTGCCGCTCAAATTCACGGTTCTCTCCGACGTAACTCGCGGTAATCTTGCGAATCTGGCGCGATTGGAGCAGCACCCCCAGTCCCCAATCGTCCACGCCACAATTGTTGCTCACCACCCAGAGGTTTTTGATATTGCGTCGCCGGATCGCCGCAATGCAATTCTCCGGATTACCGGAAAGCCCAAATCCACCGGCGATGATTTTTGCGCCATCCGGTATGTCGGAACACGCCGCATCCGCATCCGATACAGTTTTATTCATGTAGTTAGTCCCTCTGCTCAGAGAATTTCGTTTTCTATCAGTTTTGCGGCATGGGTAGCCCCGCCCGTTCTTTAGGGCGGGGAGAAAACCGCCGGCCCCACAAACGGCCGGCGCTACCAAGGCAGCAAGCTCAGAGCACGCCGTCCCGCGTTGCAGCGCGCCACAAGCGGTCGAGATCTTCCAAGAGTCGAACGCCTTCTCGATTCGACAACCACAGTTGACCCAAAGCGAAGAGATTGGTGAGCGCCTTGCCTTGCGTCCAATCGGAAAGCACGGCGGGACTCTCCACGGCGATCGTCGTGGTGGCTCGCTTCGGCATGCCGGCAAGCAGCTCCATGGTGCCGCGATGCGCGCCGATGGCCACAGCGCCGCCACCGGTCACGATGCGGGCCGTGAAGTTGAGCACTCGCAAGCGGGCTTTGTTGCGTGGGCTCTTATTGACGCCCTTGAAGAACTTCGCGATCCGGGTTCGAGCCTCGCCGAGTTGTTTCTTGAGAGCAGGGCTCTCCGAGTACTTGGGCGGCTTGGGCTCGCGCCAGTCGATGTCGGAATAGAAGAGCGGCGTCTTGCGACACTGCGCTTCGGTCAACTCGGCGCGCGGAATCGTGAACACATCCGTGATATACCCTTCGCGCTTCCCATTGTCCTTGAACACCAGCTTGATGGGCGTGCCGGCCTGGTAAATACCGGGGCGAATCACGCCATCGGTGGTTTCCAACCCAAACATCATATCCACCGTCGCGTCGAGCTTCTCGTTTCGCAGACGCACCAGCCCGTGCGCGAAAGGCGCTTTCCCGCTCATCCGAGCCGGCGCGAAAAGCGTGATGACCGGATCGGCGTCGGTGATTTCGCCGACGTCGGGAAGATCGATCAGCTCGAGCTTCTCAAAACGGCAAGTCGGATTTCCGCACCACTCCAAGTAGGCGGGCGCGTAAATCTGTTTGCACTTGGGGCAACGCGCCCCCAAAATGACGGCGCGTTCCTTCAAAGCCAGCAGCCAAGCCGATTGTTCACCGGCCGCCACCATTTGCGGCACGCCAAACATGCGCGGGGTCAACAGCACGCGCTTTCCTTTTTCAACCTCGACCACTTCGGGCGAGAGATCCAACATGCCGCGAACAATTTCTTGATTCATCATTGAAGTTTGGTCCATGACGTCTCTCCTTAACTTTCCAAATGTAGCGCCCAGACGCCGCCGTAAACAGCATCTGCTCCGCCCGTTCCGTGCACGAGCCCCCACTCCACTTGGCGCTCGATCATGTAGTGATACACTTCGTACAGCGACATCATGTTGGAGGCGCCCACGGCGTGCCCCGCATAGATGAGTCCGCCATACGGATCGACGACGACTTTGCCGCCGTCCATGATGGTTCCGTTGTAAACCAAGTCCTGAGCGTGACCCGGTTTCGCGAGGCCCATCATGGTCAGCGTGATGAGTCCCTGCGGACCAAACGCGCAGTGCTGGCCCACCACTCCCACTTGCTCCGGACCGATGCCGGCCATGGCGTAAGCGCGCTCCGTCGCCACCTTATCCGACTCGATGAGGTGCACGTTCTGATGCTGGAACCCGCGCCCCACGTAAGTCGATTCCACCGCGTGACCGATGCCGGCCACGCGAATCATGGGCCGCTTCGTGGCCGCGCAAATCTCGCGCGCCAATCCTTCTTCGGCGAGCAGAACCGCCACGGCGCCTTCGGAATACACGCACACCTCGCCCAGACGGATGTCGCTGATGATGATGCGCGAGTCACGAACCTGCTCCGCCGTCACCTTTTCCGGATACCGCTGTGCCAGCGGATTCTTCTGGCCTTGAAGACACAGTTGCTCGATGAATTTGCAGCGCGCGTCGAGCTCCAAATCTTTCGGATAAGCTTGCCGGTACCCGTTGATGATCTGAGCATAGCTTGACGACGCCGTCACGCCGAGTGGCCATTGCGTCCAATAGGGCCACGAGAAGGCGATGGTGTCGACCACCATCGGCGTGGTGCTTTTCGTCTGCGGATCATAACTGTCTTGCGCCTTCTCCACGCCGAAGGCCATGGCCAAGCGATGACGTCCGGCCGCCACCGCATCGTGAGCGCGAGTCATGGCGGCGATGCCGGTTTGCCCGCCCGTCGTCACGCGATCAAACTCTTTCAAATGCAGTCCCAGAACATCGTTCAGAAAAGTTTCTGGGATGGCATGTCCCTCAAAAATGTCATTGTAGATGCCAAAACAAGCAAAGCTGACTTCCCCCAAGTGAAAATTATCCGGCATTTTGGCTAACAGCGCTCGACCGCCCATCTGGGCTAGTTTCCAGTAGGTCGCATCGAGATGGCGGCCCGCCATTTTGGTCATGCCGACACCGACCACATAGACCTTTCCCATCATCGATCTCCTTTTCTAGTCTGTTTTCCGAAGGCGCGTTCGTCTCCGGAACCAAGTCTCGCGTGCGAGAAAACGTTCCTCGTGCCTTTCGAGTGTGCGAACGACCTTTCCTCGCTTCCTTCGTCCGCCCAAGGACGATCATCTAATTCCGATGTCATCCTTAGATTTCACACTCCTCCGGACAGAGGCCTCTCACTCGAGGAATTCTCCTTGGCGCAGACGCTCCATGATTTTGTGGAATGATTCCCAGCTTTCGTATTACAGAACAGCACTGACGTGACAACTTGCTTCGATGGGCGCCGCTCTTTCCTATGCCGTCGCAAGTGGCCCACTCCCATCGATTTCACTTCGGGCAAAGAGTCTATCAAAGTACATCGGGAATCGCAAAAATTAAAACCGGGCAGCAGATTCTTGGCGAAATGCAGCGCGATTCGATTTATAATCGGCGCGGTTTCAATTACCGGACAAAAATCGAGCAGCCTCGCCTGTTTTCTGAAGGAGGAGCCATGAAGGGCAACAGCAAGATCATTAAATTACTGAACGAAGTTCTGAAGGCGGAGTTGACCGCCATCAATCAGTATTTTGTTCACGCGAAGATGTGCCAGAACTGGGGCTACCAAGGGCTCTACGAAAAAATCTATGCCGAATCCATCGACGAGATGAAGCACGCGGACCGCTTGGTGGATCGGATTTTGTTCCTCGAGGGCACTCCCAACATGACCGACTACTTCAAGGTCATGATCGGAACGAGCGTGAAAGCGCAGTTGGACAACGACCTCGCCTTGGAACACGCCGCCATTCCCCGCCTCAACGCGGGGATTCAAACCTGCATCGAAGAGGGCGACTCCGGATCGCGCGAGCTGCTGGAGCATATTTTGGTGGATGAAGAAGAACACACCGACTGGCTGGAGGCCCAGCTTCACATCATCAAAGAGATCGGATATGAGAATTATTTGGCCGAGCAGATCAAGAAGTGAATGTTCGGAGCGGGCCAGGACCGGAGCGCTCGCGTAGGCATCGGGCGCCGGGAATTTGAGGAGGCAGGCAGCAGTGACTGAATGCATCGTGGAGACGAAGATTCGAGTTCGCTATGCGGAAACCGATCAAATGGCCATCGCGTATTACGCCAACTACTTCGCCTGGTTTGAGGTCGGGCGAACGGAATGGTGCCGCGCCGCCGGCTTCACCTATCGCGATTTGGAAAAGGAGGAAGGAATCTATTTGATGGTTGCGGATGCCCATTGCCGCTACAAAGCTCCCGCCCTGTACGACGACGTCCTTCGCGTCCGAACGCGGGTCACTTCCTTCAAGCGGCGGCTCATCGTTTTCGGATACGAAGTCGTCAACGCCGACTCCGGAAAATTGCTGGCCACCGGTGAAACCACTCACACCATCACCGATAGCCGCGGTCGCCTTCGATCTTTGCCGGGAAAATACGTGAAGTTCTTTCAGGCGGCGGATAGCCCCACGCGCAAGCGTGGGGAACTGGACGGGTGAAGAGACCCAGCCCGCCTTGGCGGGCGAAAGACCTCTTCAGAAATGAATCTGACGGTTGGTCAGCCCCGATTTATCGGGGAGAAATAACCGTAGCCTGAGGCGTGAGCCTCAGGTCCCAAGAGGCGGTCGAACCCGCAGCCCGCCTTGGCGGGCGAAAGAAACCTTGCATTGACAATACTACCTTTCCTATTTTCATAGGAGAGATTTCGCGCTTGATAATTTCGAAATGAAAACAATCTATCTGAACGGCAACAATCTTACTCGAAATCAGTTTTTGGAAATCACGCACAACCCCGGGCGCGTGAAGGTGGCGCTCTCGCCGCGGGCGCGCCGCTTGGTGCTCCGCTCCCGCCGGCTGATTGAGAAGATATTGAAGCAGGATCGCGCCGTCTATGGCGTCAACACCGGCTTTGGCAAACTGAGCGAAACGCGCATTCCCGGCGATCAGATTCGAGAACTTCAAACGAATCTCGTTCGCTCACATGCCTGCGGAGTGGGCGAACCTCTCGATGCCGCGGAAACACGCGGCATGCTGCTGCTTCGGGCAAACGTGCTCGCGAAAGGCTACTCCGGCGTTCGGCCCGTCGTGATCGAAACGTTGTGCGGCCTTTTGAACCGAAATGTCCTGCCCGTAATTCCCTGCCGTGGCTCCGTCGGCGCCAGCGGCGATTTGGCGCCTTTGGCTCATTTGACCTTGGCGCTCATTGGAGAAGGTGAAGCGTGTTACCGGGGAAAGCGAATGAGCGGCGCTGAGGCTCTGAAAAGAGCCGGCATCCACCCGCTGCGACTCGAAGCCAAGGAAGGACTGGCGCTGCTGAACGGAACGCAAGCCATGCTCTCGTTGGGATTGCTTTCGCTTCAAAGAGCGGAGCGGCTTGCCGACACCGCGGACGTTATCGGCGCTTTGACCTTGGACGCGCTCAAAGGAACACCGGCAGCCTTTGATGAAAAAATCCAAAGGGTCCGGCCGCAGCGCGGACAACAACTCTCCGCCCGCCACTTGAGACAGCTCAACGCCGGCAGCCAAATTCGCGAATCGCATCGCGACTCCCGGATCGACCCCCGTGTGCAGGACGCTTACAGCCTTCGCTGTATGCCTCAGGTGCACGGCGCCGTTCGCGACGCCTTCGAATTTGTGTCGCGCACTTTTGAGATCGAGATGAACAGCGCCACCGATAATCCGCTCATCTTTCCACAAACCGGCGAAGTCATTTCGGGCGGCAATTTCCACGGCCAACCGCTCGCGCAGGCGCTCGACTTCCTGGGCATCGCCGTGGCTGAGCTGGCTTTGATTTCGGAGCGACGCGTGGAACGGTTGGTCAATCCTGAATTCGGCGATCTGCCCCCGTTTCTGGCGGAGAACGCCGGACTCCACTCCGGCTTCATGATCGCTCAAGTCACCGCGGCCGCATTGGCCTCGGAAAACAAAATCCTGGCGCACCCGGCGTCGGTCGACTCCATTCCCACTTCAGGAAACAAGGAAGACCACGTCTCGATGGGCATAGGCGCGGCGCTGAAGCTCAAGCAAATTCTCGATAATTGTGAAACGATTCTGGGGATTGAACTGCTGTGCGCGGGACAGGGACTGGATTTTCAGAGGCCGAAAAGAACGGGCCGCGCGGCAGATTCAGCTTATCGAGCCCTGCGGCGAAGAACACCTCATCTCGCCGCCGATCGTGAGCTGCACAAAGACATCCGCATCGCCAAACAACTCGTTATGAGCGGCGCCATCGCCGCCGCGTTGAAGAATCTCTGATTTAACCGAACTCAGAATGATTGCGGGTCGTCGCGGGACGATCACTCGATATTTCTCTTCCTGCTCGAACCCGCGTCGCGATCCAAAGCGCTCTTAATCATCTCCAACAACGTCCATGCGGCAAAAGGCTTATCCAACATATCGACCGCGCCCGCGTCGATCACCAAGCGCCGTAATTGTTCATTGCCGTGTCCTGTGATAAAGACGATAGGGACACGGACCTTTTCGGCGTTCAGTCGACCTTGCAATTCCACCCCATCGATTCCCGGCATACGCACGTCCAGGATCAGGCATTTCGTTTCCTTGAGGATGTCCGAATCCAAGAACGCTTCCCCTGAGGCAAACAAATGGACTCGGTATCCCGCCGACCGCAGCAGAGTCGATATGGACTCCCGGATGGATTCGTCGTCGTCAACAATCGAGATCAGGCTCGCCTCTGAGACCACCACTGTCGATCCCGACCGATGCGGTTCCTGCTTTTCTTTCACAATCCTCCACCCCGCCCGTGCTTGCTCTGTATATCAAGCCGCAAAATCTCGTTTTTCAAACGTGAATTTGACTTTGCTAGCCAAGCAGTCAGTTAGGCTTGCAGAAAAACTCTTGTCGAGCCTCAAGAAGGGCCGGCCTTTAGGCCGGCCGAAGCGGAGCAGAAAAACAATTTCTTTATTTTGTGAGGGCCGCTTTAGCGGCCCGATTAAAATTCCGCCTCGGCGGATCTACGACGAGCCCTTCTAATTCCTGCACGGCAGTTTTTCAGCAACCTGTTAGTATTACTAGGTTAAGTATGTATTGCCCTCCCACTCCGGTTGTGCTACC
>CAZIDA010000122.1:0-8255 GCA_964537865.1 uncultured Acidobacteriota bacterium | reverse complement strand
GAACCTCACCTGCCTGCTTGCGGGCCGCAGCAGTCGCCGGCTTCAGAAACCGCTCGTTGTTCCCGGCTTTAATCGCAAAACTCACTTCAGCAACCTCCGCCTGTTCGAGGCTTGGCTGCCGGTTGAGTTTTTGAAGAATCGGAACGTCCTTCTCTGAAACCTCCAAACACCAGTCTCCGAATGGACTCAGCTCGATCCAGTCATCAAACGGCACATGAGCGGTCTTCCCCGCCAGGAAGGCTGCGTTCTCGGTGCAGTGTTTCACATCAGCAATGCTCGTGAGACCACGCACCAAGCGAATTTCATGGGCCTTCGTCCGCTGCCGATTCCGAGCAAAAACAAGCATCGGAACGATGTCGGCGCCCGGAAACGCTTCCTTGGCGCACCACTCCAGGGAGACAAGTTCGAGAATCTCAAAATCCTTCAGAAAATTTCTTAAGTAGGCCGCCATTTGTGTGTTGGCGATTCCGATGGGAGCGACCATCCCCACGATGCCATCTTGTTTCGCGAAGAACTTCATCGCGGCATAAAGGAAGTACACGGAGAGATCGGTGTTCCGCACAGCCATGGTTGGAAATTGTTCGGCTAGGACCTTCCGATCGTCTTCCGGCAGTCTTTCGTTTCGGACAAAAGGCGGGTTGCCGACCACGTAATCGAATTGCTCGCGCTTATCCGCGCCAGGTTCGCTCTCCATCGGATCAGCCTCGTGCCCCACGACCTCCATAGGCGTGGCAACGCTCAAAGTGAGAGAGTTCTGCAGAGCCACGTCCATCGGTTGGATCACAAAATCGGAATTGGTTTCCTTCGCCTGCAAATAGAGATCCAACACTCGAAACAGCAGGCTCAGGTGGGAGAGAAACACAGAGAAAGGGTTGATGTCTTGCCCGCGGAGGCACTTCCTCACCAGCTCAATCCGATTTTCCGCAGAAAGGTGAGAACCTGCTTCCTGCAAGGGAAGCGAAGCACGAACGCCAAAGGTGAACGACCCGCAAGCGGGATCGAGGATGCGCTTCTCCATGATTTTGGGGTCGGAACTGATCCCCGTTCGATTGAGAATAAAGTCCACCACCTCCACCGGTGTGTAGTACTCGCCGAGCCGTCGGCGCTCGACCCGAGGACGGAAGTATTGATAAATGGAACCGAGGACATCTCGGTTCATATCACGAAAGCTGAAAGCGTTCAGCCGGAAGAGGATTCTCTCCAGGATGTCGTGGAGGAGACCGTTGCCTTGGCCAAACCAGTCAAAGACCGAGGCCTCAAAAAGACTGGAGTAAACGTGGGCAACGTCCTTGAAAGCGACTTCCAAAAGATCCTGATAATTCCCCTTGATGTTTTGAACGAACTCACGCCAGACCGCAATCCCGGAATTGGATATCTTTCGAGTGGTCAGACCGACGTCTTCACAGATGCGCACGAAGATCAGCCGGCTCAAGGCTACATACGCTGTGTTGGTGCAGAAGATGTCTTCAAAGTGCTCTTCCTGCTGCGTCCCGGCGTAAGTTTGATCGTGTTTGAACCGGTCGTAGTCGTCCTCAAAGAGCTGAAATGCCAAACGGTGTTTGGCCCTGATCGTTTTGCGCCGGTAAAGAAGCTTCTGGCGCGTGCGAATCGCTCCAGAACCGATGTCATCGAGTTTTCCGTCAATTCTTGCCACATCGGCGCCGGCTTGCTCGTATTCGGCGCGCAGTTGGCGAAAATGAAAACGACAAAATTCGCGGAGTTTCTCGATCGCGGAGGAAAAAACCGTCTGGAGTTGGTCGATGGTCTTCACCGTGAGGGGAATGTGGCCGCTCTTGAGCTTGCCCTCACGGAAAGCTTCGAAGGACCGGCGCTCCAGTGACGCCGCAGCACTGATTAAATGTAGCCGCTCACGAAAAGCTGTGTCAGTAAGATTCGACCGAATGTTGGTGAAGGGGTTGACCAGGGAATCCTTCTCGATGTGGAGCGCCTCGACAACCTGTCCATCCAGGTCGCACACATAGAAGGAACGTGGGGCACAAAGCACGACGTAGAATGTGTCGGGGCTGATATATCCGCGCTGAAGAATCTGGTCCCGCCAAATTTCTTGACGCTTTGCCTGGTCTCGTATTTCCCGGTCCTCGATCTTGGCCTCGACGACCAGCCATTCGGAATTGTCCTCGGAGGAGCGGAGGCGAATGTCGGGAATACCGTGCTTTCCAGACTTGTTGATATCGCGTTGCTTCGCGGCATAACCGAGAAGCGCTCCAAAGACGTGCGTCGCCACGGGCGTATAAAAGCCAATTTCACTCAGTGTGCCCGGTCGGGTTTCCGCGATGTATTTTGTCAGAAACATAGGCCTCGGCGCTCAGGCCATCTTACGCATTATCACAACACGCTGCAAGATATGTTCGTCAAATGTTCGTCAAAAAGCTGATGTTCTCCATTCCCCGATTCCCCTCGGCGCAGGTTGGTGATAATCTTGTTGATTGCTTTGGCGCACGCGAAGACAAACGGTTACTGTTCCACATGACGGATTCAATTCGCACCTCCAGAAAAGCATTGATCGAACAGACCGCGGTAGCGCACCCGACGGTCCCGCGGGAAGCGATCGTGAAAGAGGACCTGTTGCGCGGCGGGGTGGCGTTTAGCGACGACGCGCTGCGGGTGGCGAGCGGTCATCAGCCGAAGTCGTATTTCATTTTTTCGTTCGACTTGATTCCCATCAAAGACATGGGCGAGCGACGCGACGATCTGAAAGCCCCGGAGGAAATTTGTCTCAGCGGCGGCCCGTGGAATTTCCGGCGAACTATCGTGTCGGTGCGGCTGAATCCGGCTTCGCCGTACCGCGTCGAAATTAGTGAAGCAGGCAAGCTGGCGCTGACTGTTGAAGACGGGGCGGAAAACGGAAATCCGCGGCGCTGCGTCGTGACCGAAGTCAGTTATCGTCCCAAGCCCACCTACTACGAGCGCGCTCTGAAAAGCGGACGCCCGCTGCATGAAGTCGCGCCCAACATCGAGTGGGGTTACTTGCTTTACCTCACGGTGTATCGCAAATGCCAGTACTTCGGTTTCGAGGAAGAATGCCAGTTCTGCGACATCAACGAGAATTATCGGCAGCAGATTGCGGCGGGGCGCCCGTACGAAGTGGTGAAATCGCCGGAAGAGATTCTCGAAGCGCTGGAGATTATCGCGGAAACGGATCACGACGCGCGGGCGTACACGGTCACCGGCGGTTCCATCACGTCCAAGCTGCGCGGTCAAACCGAGGCGGATTATTACGAGCGCTATCCGCTGGCGATCGAAAAGAAATTCCCGCGCCGATGGATTTCAAAGCTGGTGGTTCAAGCGCTTCCGCTCGACGACGTGAAGCGATTCAATGATGCCGGCGTCCAGATCTATCATCCCAACTATGAAATCTGGGACGACCGTCTGTTCGACGTCATTTGCGCCGGCAAGAATCGCTACGTCGGTCGTGAAGAATGGCATCGCCGCATCGTCGACGCCGCCGCGGTGTTCGGCCCGGATTATGTGATTCCGAATTTTGTCGCGGGCATTGAGATGTCGCAACCGCACGGTTTCACCGATGTGGAAGCGGCCATCGCGTCGACGGCCGCGGGCCTGGAATTTTTCATGTCGCAAGGCATCAAACCTCGTTTCACAACATGGTGCCCGGAACCGCTCAGCGTTTTGGGAAAGGCGAATCCGCAGGGCGCGCCGCTGGAGTATCACGTGCGGCTGCTCGAAACCTACCACGCGATTCTTCGTAAATACAAATTGACGCCGCCTCCGGGATACGGCGAGCCGGGAATCGGAAAGGCCGTGTTTTCGGTGAGCGCGTTTATGGACTGTTTCTGAAACAGGGGTCAGGTGTCAGGTGTCGGGTGTCAGGTGTCGGGCTCTAACAATAGGGCATTCGTTGCAGCAAGATTCATTGTCATTCAGATGATAAGAGCTGGCGAATTTATTTTCATTGTGCTTATCGTGGCCGCTTCTCACTCACACCTCACACCTCGCCCCTCTCACCTTCTGACCCCTGACCCCTGACACCTGGCGTCTCAGGCCATTGACAACGGCGCATTGGGTCTTAATATTTTCCTTGATGCGACAACGAGAGCGCGCGGCAAGAACATCTAATGCTCTGAAAGACAGAAAGGTCTGGTTTCTATGAATGGTGTTAAAACGGTTTTGTTGTTGGGATTGTTGACGGGCTTATTGCTGTTTGTCGGTGAAGCCATTGGCGGGCGAAACGGTTTGGTGTTGGGCTTGGCGGTGGCGATTGTGATGAACTTCGCCAGTTATTTTTGGTCCGACAAGATCGCGTTGAAGATGAACCGCGCGCAGCCCATCTCGCGCGACGAGGCACCCATGGTCTATGGCATTTTGGAGCGACTGACGGCGAACAATCATTTGCCGATGCCGAAAGTTTACATGATTCCCACCGACTCCCCCAACGCGTTCGCAACAGGACGAAATCCGGAACACGCGTCGGTGGCGGTGACGCAAGGCATCATGCGGCTTCTCGATGAGCAGGAATTGGAGGGCGTGCTGGCGCACGAACTCAGTCACGTGAAAAACCGCGACATCTTGATCAGCGCGGTGGCTGCGACCATCGCCGGCGCGTTGACGATGATCGCGCGCATGGCCTATTGGGCGGAGTTGTTTGGAGGATTTGGCGGTCGCAGCAGCGACAGCGAACGCGGCGGAGGAATTTTCTCAGGGCTGTTGATGATCATTGTCGCGCCCATCGCCGCCATGATGATTCAGTTGGCCATTTCGCGCTCTCGCGAATATCAAGCCGACGCGAGCGGCGCCGCCATGACGCACAATCCCGAAGGCTTGGCGAGCGCGCTCCAGAAACTGGGCACTTATTCCAAGCGTCTTCCGATGCAGGCGTCCCCTTCGACGGCTCACATGTTCATCATCCAACCGTTCACCGGACGAGGATTGATGAGCGCCGTCGGCAACCTCTTTTCAACGCACCCTCCCATCCCGAAGCGAATCGAGCGCTTGACGGGACGACGACCGGAATAAACCCGGATCCTGAAGTGGAGTGCGCCCCGACTCGTCGGGGCGCACTCCAAAACTCACGCCTTCAGAAAGACGCAAATCAATACCGTCCCCAGATGAAACGTCAGCCGGCTTTCGACGGCGTCGACGCGCTTGGCCAGTTCCCAACTGAGCGGCGCCAGCCACGGCGCCAAAAAACACATCGACGAAGTCAGCCCCAACTTGAATCCCGCCTGGCTGCCCACATGCTGCAGCTTGATGGAATAAAAGTATTCCACCTGCGGTTCGTCGGAGGCGCGAGGGACCAGCTTGGACGGATCGGTCACCCATTTCAACAGCGGCCACAGCGAGTTGTAATTGGGAACCGCGACGAAGATTTTGCCGCCCGGTTTGAGAAGATCGTAAAACGACTTGAATATCTTCTTCGTGGCGTCAAAAGGAATCTGTTCGATGAACTCGGAACAATAGATTTTTTCGAACCGTGCTTCGCCCAGGCCGTCGAGCTCGTCGAGACGACACACCTGAAACGAAACGTTGGGCCGGGAGAAATGTTCCGCCGCAAACGCGACCGCCTCTTCAGGCGAGTCGACGCCCAAGACGTTCGCCAAGGACTTCCCCAAGAATCGCGACACCAAACCCGCCCCGCACCCCACGTCCAAAACGTGGTCGGTATGCGCGGGAGGACAATGACGCTCGATGGCCAGTTCTTTGCTGAAATGCCAAAAGCGCTGAACCGCGCTGCCCTGAATGGAAATGCGATGTTGATACTCTGGGCCGAATTTCTTTGCTTTTGCTTTCATGACCGAGGATTCTTCTCAACTTTTAGGTCAAGCGATGAACGCGAATGACACTCTGAAAAATCCGGCCAGGCCCACTGTAGCTTCAATGGACGGAGCCTTCACCTGCGGATGGAATCAATGCGGAACTCTTCCGGCAAAGACGATTTTCTAACGCTTCTTCCTCAAAAAAAGTTTTGCCGTCGAACGAAGCGGCGCTTCGATCAGTGTTCTTCTCTTGCGCCTGCGCGGGGACTGTGGATGAAACCAGCATCGTTCCTCCGCAAGTCCCCGCATCAAATCTTTTCGCGAACCATACTACTGTGTCTTCTTCTTGAACATCGCGTTACCGAGCAATCCGCCCAGGGCTCCGAAGATCGAATAAAAGATCAGTGCGAAGACGAAGCCGACCAAAATAGCGCCGATCATGAATCCGGGCGAAAGAATGCTCTGCATGAGGCCGCGCAATTGCGGCGGAAAATCCGGATTCTGTTCGAACATTTTTTGCAGCATCTGCTGCTGCACAGCGCCGAAAAAGCGGGTGATGAAGAACCGCACGGGAATGGAGATGAGGGTGGACACGACCGCAGCCACCATGCCGCTCTGCAATCCCAGCAACGCGGCGTCGCCGCTCGTGAGCATGGGGACTTCGCGGCTGTACAAGTAAACCGCCAACACCCCGCCGAGTAGCACCCACAAACAACAACAGAGATTGCCGGCGGAGATGAACGGAATCCCGGACAACAGCCCGGCCACTAATCCTCCGAGGAGGATCGATTTCGTTTTGTTGGAGATTCCGCCGGGAGCCATTGGCGCGCCCGCGGGCGGTGGTGACGCTGCAGGTGGCGTCCACTGTGGTTGAGGTGGTGGCGCCGCTTGAGGCGAAGGCGCCGCCGTGCCGCAGTTCTGACAGAATTTTGCTCCGGCATCAATGGGACTTCCACAATTGGGACAAAAGGCAGCCATAAAAGTCTCTCCTGATCGGTAGTGAGTGAAACCATCGATATCCCAAACGTCACAAGCAAATCGCAAATAGAAATGGTGCGCTTACTTTTACTGGGGTGTGGCGCGGCTGATGCTCGACACGGCAATCTTGGTGACGCCGTTTCCTTGGTCCTCGATGACAATCGTCCGCGAGCTGTTTTCCAAAGTCACGCTCAAAACGGCGGAACGTTTCCCTTGATCGGTGGTCTCCCAGACGCTCGCCTTGCTTCCCAGTCTTTGTTTGTAAAAGTCGACGACCTTTTCAAACGCGTCGGTCGTGGTGAAAGCGGCGCCTCCAAAAGATCCGCTCTTTTGATCGCTCCCTTGAAAACTAATACTGCCGGTGCCTTCTTGCTGGGTCGCCCCCGGATAAATCGGAACTCCCAACTCCGCTTCCGATATATTCGGCTTGGAACTGACATTCAGTTTTCCCGCCGGCGTGTTGATGGACACCTCGCCTTTTCCTCCCGCACCTTCTTTGATGGAGACGTTGTCGTGAACCACTTTGGTCACAAACAAACCCACGCCTACGACGCCTACCACGACGAGAATGACAATTACCGCAAGGGAAATCAGAATGATTTTGAGCGCGCTCCCAGACTTTGCCGGCGCGGGCGCAGCCGGCACAGTGGACGGGGGAGGCGGCGCCACATGGGGACTCGCGCCGCCCGCGGTGGGCGCGGGAGCTCCACACCCCGGACAAAATCGAACACCGGCTTCAATCGGTTTGCCGCATGAAGCGCAAAAAGCTGCAATAAGGCTCTCCTTTCTTGCAATGCCTCATCTCCCGGAAAACATCAACCGGGATTCAAGACGACGGAGCGGCCAGGGGCCGCCCGCTGCGGCGGGGCGCGGCGAAAACTCATGGTTGCATCGCTGCAACCTGGAGATTTTGTCACAAAAACAAAATTCTCAAAGCTTGCTAAACAAAACAATGAGGCGGTCGAACGTTTTGCCAAAATCCTTTGCTGGAAAAACTCCGGAAAAGGGATTTTCAAAAGGGCTCAGACCCGGCCGGGTCATGGGGTTCCTTTGTCGGCGCTCTCAAGAACTAGCGCCTTCTGCCCCGCTTGTGACGTTCTCAAGCGGCGCATTGGCGTTCGAGCGATTCGCGGCCTTCGCAAAAATCTCCAGAACTGGCGGAAGCAAAAAGAACGCCGCCACTATACCACAAAAGCCTCCGGTCAAAAACCGCGACGCCGGAGTGTTCTGCCAAATTCCCAACCAGTCCAACCCCACGTCCGCCGCCACCGTCGCCAGCGCTAAGAAGAGAAGATTTCGCGGGGGAGTTTTGGCGTCGCCGTTCTTCGAAAGCGCGCCCTCCGGGATTTGAACGATGAATGGAAAAACCAGGATCCCGATCAACGCGCCGAGATAAATCCCGGTGCAGCGATTGCACACCGCGAAGTGATGTCCCATCCAGAAGAACGATCGGTCGGCGCGCTGGTGGCACAGCGGAGAAAAGATGTAGTAAAGGAACGAGGCGATCTCCGTATGTCCGTGCGCCCAGGTCCACGGCGCCGCGAC
>CAZIDA010000121.1:0-8265 GCA_964537865.1 uncultured Acidobacteriota bacterium | reverse complement strand
GTGTTGAAGAACGATTGCCAGGCCTGACGAAAGGCATCAATCTTGGCGAGATAGGACGCCGACGCGCTGCCATTCTTAGGAACCAGCAGCACCCAAGCCTGGCGGAAATTATGCGGAGAGTTGGCCGCCGAGGGATTTCTCAAACCATTCGCTGAAATGATGTCATTGACGGAAACATTGTGGCGCGTTCCAGAGAAAGTTACGATGCTTACATCAGGCGCCGAACTATTTATCCGGCTGGTCCCTGAAGGATTAAACACGGCAAAACTCTCCTGAACTTCGGACGGATCTCTCAGACCCATAAGATACTGATCGAAATCGCAATACACAGTTGTGTTTTGAGACGGGTTTGTCGTGAAGGTTCCATTTCCGTTGTAGGTCAAGGCGTTCCCTTCCATCACCGATCCTTTGGAGTTGAAGAAGTAGCTCCAATGCGCGCAGTCACGGCCCAGCACCGAATTCGTCCATGAAGTGCCGGTGCAAACGCCGCCGGGGATATCCGCAAACGCCATCCAACGATGACCGAATTCCTGGCCCATCACTTCCAAAGTGCTGTTGGTTCCCAAAAACTTCACATTGGGATCGCTTGGATAATTTCCGAGATACCCCATGTTGAGGAAGCTCTCCAAACGCCCGCTGCTTCCGAAGAAGGAAGTGAGATCGAAATCCGCCGTGTTGTTGGGTCCGCCGGTGAGATTGATTCCCGTCACCGAGTTGCTGACGTTCTGCTCAAAGGCAAACGTATTGCCTCCCAAATCCACTGGAAAATTCGTAAACACGGTGATGAAGTCATAATCGTCGCCGTGAGTTTGATAAAAGTGCTGGGCCAGCGCCGTGGTTGAAAAGACCGTGCTGGGCGTAAAAAATTCCACAATAGCGCCAGGCTCCGAGGTCGCCGTGGTCAACCCGGTGTAATCGATGACGGAAGGAGGCGTCCCCTGATTATTCCCCGGAGCAATGCCGACCACCGTGGAAGACGTATCGAAAAGCGACACATTCGGATCGACTCCGTTGTAGGAAAACTCAATCGTCCCATCGGAAGAAAGAATGACTTCGAAGGTGTTGCTGTCGTGGTTGGAGAGCGAGCAACTGCCGCTGTATCGCGGCACTTGGCTGTAGATGACCACGAAACGCTGCGCCTCTTGAAGGAAGCGGACCGAGCCGGAGCAATTCGGTTCCAGGTCGGTGAAGAAGGGCGCGATGCGAGGTTCGCGTCCGAGAAATCGAGCCACGTCGCGATCGTCGCTGGTCGAGTCGCCGGCGGTGAAAGTCAAATCTCCATCGGAACCGACCCAAACGCTGTTGTACTTTTGTCCATAGAAAGTGAAAGTGAAACTTCCGGTGAAATTGACTTGAGTGGCGTCATCGTCGTCCAGCCCGCCGCCCGGCGCTCCCGGCGGATTATTGGGTTGCGCTTGTCCGGGAACGATCGTCGCACCGCTGGCGGGATCGAAATTCTGCGGCAGCTTGACCGCTTGATATCCGGACCCGTTCGGAATGAACCGGAGATTGCTGTCATCCACATCCAGAGCGTTCGGCGGGAATACGATTGTCCCGTCATCCTGGATGACCGCAATGTTCCCGATGTCGGTGTTGAGGGCGTTGCGCTTCAGCGAAATGTTCGGCGCCAAAGCGCGGTACCGAAAGTTTTCTTCGCGCCGGACAAACTCCTTCCAGTTTGAAAGATACGCGCCATCGTTGAGAGTACCTGGAGGATATTGCCGGGAATGGTTCGACGCCGCGCAAATTCCCATCGGCGATGCTAAAACCAAAAACACCAATCCCATCCACAGCGATCTTCGGGATCGCAATGCCATAAAACTCCTCCTCGGGGTTTGAAACATCTTTTGTGATTTTCCCGGACTTGAAGCTGCTCAAATCCAATTTAGAGATCCACTCTGAAAAAGAGTTTAATTTCAAGAATCAAAAGTCAGCGATGATTCCAGATGCTGCGTTGGATGCAAGCCGCTCCAAACCGGGTTGGCCTGTTTTCTTCCTTCCCGGAGATTCTGCCGGCGAACCCGCAGCACCGGCGATGTAGCCATCCAGGAGACGATCGAAACCTAATTCGAATTGCCGGGAAAGTATGCCCATCAATTTCGAAAGGGCGGTCTTTCAACAAAAACCAACGCCAGCCGCCGGTCATCCCTCGTTCAGATGTTGCCACATCATTTGCGCGGCGCCCAGCAGACCGGCTTTGTCAATCAACTTCGAGCGCACGATGGGCATTCGCTCGGCGCGATAGACGTAAGATCGTTCGAAGGCTTCCTTTTTCATGTACGACTCAAACATGTTCCAGGCGTTGGCCGCGCCGCCGGCAACAATGTACTTCTCCAAATCGAGGATGTTTGTCAAATTGGCGATGGTGATGCCCAGCGCCCATCCCGCCATTTGAAAAACTCGCTTGGCGGCTTGATCTCCACGCTCTGCGATCCGGCAAACGTCGAAGGCGGTGACCTTCTCTTTATCACGAAAGAGTTTTTTGAGAAGATCGGATTCACCGCGATCGGCGGCCGCGCGAGCGCGCCGAACCATCCAAGTGGCCGAAGCGTAAGTTTCCACGCAACCGTAGGAGCCGCAATTGCAGAGATCTCCGTTCGGATCGACGATCATATGGCCGGTCTCGGCCGCCAGGCCACGCGTTCCGCTCCAGATCTTGCCGTCCAAAACAATGCCGCAACCGACGCCGGTCCCAAGCGTCAGCAAACAGGCGTTCTTGACTCCACGAGCGGCGCCTTTCCATACTTCTCCCAAGGCGGCCACGTTGGCATCGTTGTCGACGATCACTTCCACGGGAAGCCGTTTTTCCATCTTCGCTTTCACCGGGAACTTTCCCTTGCCCGGAAAGTTGGGGGATTCGTGAAGCTCGCGATGATAGTAAACCAGCCCGGGAACGCCCACGCCCACGCCGGCCAGACGCAATTTCTTCTTCCGCAAGTCGGCCGTGATGTCTAGGATCAGATCGCACATGCGCTCGACGACATCATCACGCCCTCGCTCAACCTGCGTGGGGATTCGGCGCAGGTCGAGCAAAGCTCCGCGACGGTCAATCGCCGCCACGCGCATGTTCGTTCCCCCGAGGTCAACACTGACGACGAAGTCTTTTGTCTTGGTCTTCATGATGTGGCCTAAACTGACGGATGCCGATGAACCCGCGTTTCAGGAAATTTTCCCATTGCGATAAACCGCCGGCTCCTCTTCATGCAGCCGCCTGCCGTCGACGACTTCGCCGGTGATGGCTAAGTGAGTGCCTAAGCGCGCCTGCGAGACGACTCGGCAATCGAGATAAGCGACGGCGTCACACAGAATCGGCGAGCCGGTGACTCGTGTTTCACAACGAAGACCGTCCAGCTTATTGGATTCTGCCGAAGTCGATCGCCCCAAAGCTAAAGCGAGATCCTTCTGCGACGGCGCCAGGACGTTTACCGCAAACACTTGGCTTTCCAAAATCATTTTTGCGGTGGCGCTGTCGGGGGTCATGCCAACAATCACTTGCAACGGCTCTTTTGAAATCTGAGTCAGCCACACCGCCGTCATGGCGCTCAACTCTTCTCCGCGCTTCGTGGTGATGAGATAGACGCCGTACGTCAGCGTGTAAATCGCCTTCTTGGCTTCCTCAAGGTTGACGGGAGAAATCGTGGCTCCTTTCATGACGGCGCCTTTCTCAGAGATAGTCGATTCTCGATGACCACAGAAAAAACGAGCCCTTCTGCACAAACACGGCGGCAGTCGTGGCTGCTCGATCTTCGGTTGCTTCCTTCATTTGAAATGTCGGCCAATTTTAGAGGCGACCATTCTAACTCAAACCCGCGGAATTGCAGCGGAAAATCTGGTTATTCGATGGCATGAAGAAATCAGGAAGGTGTCCCAAACGGACTGCAAATCTTGCGGACGGGCGCGCCGGATGATCGGCTGGTTGTTCATGGAACGCGATGATTCCCGAAAAGTGCGGAGAGTCGAAAGGGCGCGGTTCGATTCGTCTCAATCACCGAAGAAGACACGATGCGTTTCCGATCAATCCGCCAAGAAGAACCGAGAGGGACGGTCGGAACCGTTGCTGGCGCGATGTGGGGTCCCTTCCTCGATCCAGAAGGCCTCACCCGCTTTTACCTGGAGCCGCTCCTCGGGAGTTTCAAACTCGATGACGCCTTCCAACACAATTCCCCGGTGTTCTCGTGCGCACCACTCATTGTGTCTGGCGTTCGGCCTATACTCGACAATTCGATAGCGCTTCCCTTCGGATTCATACCCTTTCTGCAGAATCCCCGGTGAAGTCTCCACCCACTCCAACATGTCGAAATCAAATTTCTCGATCATTCGCTCTCATCCCCCCGAGTTTCCGATGAAGTGATTGCTTCTTTCGAATCGTTTCTCAAATCATGATACTCTTAACGACGCTCAAAGCGCCAGAGGGTTTCATTTTTTATGAAGAGGAAATGCGTTTCTGAAACCCCGGTCCTTCGCAATCCCTCCTCGCCTACTTCTTCCACTCGATGACCTTGATTTCTTGCAAGGCTTGGAGGTATTCCATGACCCATTCTCGCGGGATAGGCCCGAACTCCGCGGAAACAGAATCCCGAATCGCCTGGACGGTGCGCTTGCCGTCGACGAGGTTCAAAATCTCGTAGGCATAATCGCCGGCGGAGGCTCGACGAATCGCGGCAGTCGGGTCACTCAATCCACCCAACTTGGAGAACAAGCTCAACTGCGCCGTGTTCTCGGCCCCAAAATGATCCACCAGATAATTGTATTCGAACACCGACATCGGGCCTTTGGGGCCGATGCGAATGGGAACATCGTCGTGGGCTCGAGGCGCGTCCAACATTTTCAAGAATTCATCGATCTCATTCTTGTCGACGCCGGCCCAATCCATCATATCTTCGGTGAATCCGGTGAGATCGAGTCGCGCCACCGCGTCGTCTCCAATAAAACTGCGCAGCGAAATGAGGTTGGCGCGCTCGCGGCGAACCAAGTGCAGGATGAAGTCATCCATCTCCGTCATGGAGCTGCCCAGATTGAGGCGCGCCGCCATGCCGGCTTGTTCCCCAAAGCGGTTGTGCGACAGCGCCATCCGTTGCTTGGCGTGCGCCATGATTTCTGAAGTGATGAGCGTGGAGTTGGAGGAATCCAAATTCGCCAAAAAATATCCACTGGCGGCCCCGATAATCGCCGCCCGTTTCAGCTTGCTGGGATCGATCTTGTCGACGGAATCTTTGTTGGTGTGGATGTACCGATCCGGCCAGTCATTCAAATAGATGCTGGGGATTCGGAAGGAGCCTTCATCGTAGATTTCGTGATCGCTGCCGGAGGTGAATTCGGAAACCTCGAAGTGGAGGGCGTCTTTTTTTCCTTCAGCCGAATACACGGCGTACTGCGGCGCCCCGGTGGCCGCAAATTGATCGCTCATGTCGCGCACATATTCGCCGAACTCCTCCGCCACATCGTTCACAAACGACGGGATGGAGTCGGGAGTGCGGGTCACGTGAAAGATCGCTTTCGTCTTCGCCTGGTCCCCGCCCACCATGTCCATGTGGATGGCCGCTTTCATCCGGGGGACGAGTTCCGGATGCGAAGTGAGATAAATCATGGCGCCTTCGATCTCCGGCGGCCACACAAATCGCAAGGTGCGTTTCAACGGTGGAATCTTGCCTTCGACGATCAACTGATGCAAGGCGCGCGCCACTTCCAAAATCGTGGCGCAGCCGCTGGCATTATCGTTGGCGCCTGGCATCTGATGATCGAGATGACAACTGAAAACGATTTCTTGGTTCTTGAGCAATTCGCTCGATCCCGGAAGCGTGCCGGTGACGATCTCGTAAAATTCGTTGTGTCGTCCCGCTTTCACTCGGGCATGCAACCAAATTCTCTCTCCACGGGCCAGACGCCTTTCGAAGTCTCTCGCCTGTCGGAGCGAAATTTGAAACGCAAAGGTTTTCGTGGGCGAATACGAATCCAGATGGCCCCAGCGCACCAGCGAGTCGTCGTCACCGGACCAGCCCTGAGGCTGGTTCATGGCATAGCTGACCATTCCCACGGCGCCATGTTTATCGACCGCGAGTCCTTGCGCGGCGGAGCCTTGCGCGGAAATCAAAACGATTTTCCCTGTGACGTCTTTCCCGGCATAGTCTTTCTCATGGGTCCCGCTCCCCACGTCGATCAACTCGGCCGTGACGTCGGCGGACTCGGAATCTTCAGCCAGACAGACGGGCATCTCTTCGTATGAACAAATGCGCTGAACCGGTCGGGTTTCGAAAACGATCGGCGTGGGCACTCCAGGCTTCAAAGGACGTACCGGCTCAACTTCCCACAGATCAGCGGAATCGACGTCCCAGGCCTGACGGGCTTTCAATGTGCCGTAAAAAGTCTTTCCGTCGGCAGGAAATTTTTCGATGTGAGCGTCGGCGAGTCCGGCAGCTTTGGCGCGGGCGAGAATAATTTCCGCTGCCGCGTGATACTCCCGGGAGCCGCGAATCCGATTGAACGTGGTAATGGCTTGGAGGGTTCGTTTCGCCGACGCGCCGCTGGCTTCATCGATGATCGCTTTCATGGTCGCGTCCGGCAAAAGCGATTGCGTTTGCGAAAAAGCCAGGCTCGAAATCAGTAGAGCACAAAATCCCAAAGCTTTCTTCATGGCCACCCTTTCATGAACCCGCAAAACGTTTCGGATGAAGAATCTCGCCGGTCTTAAAAATGAGAACCGGACAAAGCCCGGATGCTCGCCTCTCGCCTGGCGTTCAGTTCGCATCGAGGAAGGATTGGAATTCGGCGCTGTCGAGGATTCGCCGGCCTTGCGCCCTTCCCCGCTCAAACGTCCTCATGATCTTTCGATTCTCGCTGTTCAAAAATCCGGCCTCCACGGAATGGTCGGGAAATAGGATGAACATCCGATGCCTCTCAGTTGCCCGACGAACCGTTTCCCATTGGTTGAGCAAAACCAGGCGCATCGAGTTCTCCCAAAGCCGTCCGCGAGGATCGCAGCAGAAGACAATCGTTTTGTCGCAGCGCGCCAACTCGGCCAGGCGTTGAAAGCGCGCATCCTCCACGAAAATTCGAAAAGGCATCTTCAAGGTAATCCCGCCATCCATGAAAACGGCCGAGCGATCGCCGGAAAAACGGTGAGGCGCCACCCGCTTCTCCCAGACGTCGTCGTTCGCACAAGCGTTCAATGAGACGGAATCGAGTCCGCGCCGAACCGGCAACAACTCATCCGCGGCCAGCGGGTCGCCCATGGCGTACGGAACCAAGCACGACGCTTCCACCGCATTATGAAAATTCACTCGCGTCAGTGGCCGCACGAATTCATCGGAGAGTTCCGATGACAAGTGCGAAACAAAAATCACCGCATCCTTGGCGTATCCCTCCGGCGTGTATTTCAAAGCGCTCGGAAGCTTGCGTGTCGCCATCTTGAAAAAGAACCGACGGCTATCCCGCCGCCTGAAGGTCTTTCCGTCGATCCGGCGAACCCGGCTCGTGAAGAGCATCAAGCGCGTCCGCGATTCGGGCGGCGTGTCGAAGATGCCCGCCAGTTCCCGCGCCGACATCACATACCGGATGGAATGATGAAGGTGCGATCGGAACCGAGAAAGTCCACCCAACGATCGATATTCCGGCAATTCCTGATGGCGTGGAGGAACCTCTTCGAATCCCCACTTCGTCCAACCTTTGAGAACGGTTTCGTGAGTTCCGGTCGCGACATCGGCCGCGGCGTATCCGCCCGCCGAAGCGCCCATCGCTACCTTGGGATAGGCGCCGTGGGCCCGCGCCCACTGCAGGAATTCATAAAGCATCCCGCCTTGCCAAGCTCCGCGACCGGCCCCACCGGAATCGAGCACCCAACTAAAAGTCGACACGAGGGATTTCTTGTCTGCCTCCTTTTCGTTTATTCGGCTTCCCGCGTCTTCAGCGAGCGCAGGTTAAGTGCCGACCGCCGTCCACCGCCAGGGTTTCACCGGCGATCCAACCGGACCGCCGCCCCGCCAGAAACAAAATCGCATCCGCAATTTCTTGGGCGTCGCCGACGCGGCCCAACGGATGAGTGCTCTTGCTGTGCTCCAGAAATTTTTCGTAAGCATCCGGCGCCATTCCACCGGCCTTGTGCAGATTCGTGACGACCACGCCGGGATTCACGGCGTTTACACGAACGCCTTTCGGCGCCAAATCCAGCGCTGCGCACTGCGTCATCGCATTCACCGCCGCCTTGCTTGTAACATAGGCAAACACATTCGGAAACGCTCGTGTGCCCGCCACCGAGGAAACGTTAACAAT